>NZ_JACJSW010000034.1:0-23856 GCF_014698375.1 Microcystis flos-aquae FACHB-1344
GGGTTAGTCATTTTGCCGATTATCTCTTCAATTTCTGAAGAAATCTGTCCAAACCGCACAGTTAAAACTGTTTTTATGGCATCGCGGCTTTTTTCTAACGCTCCAATTTCCTTACCAATTTCCTTGCCTATTTCCTTACCAATTTCCTTGCCTATTTCTTTACCAATTTCCTTACCCTGTTCTATCCCTCGTAACTCCATATTACTCATTAAAGGCATGGTTCTTTCCTCCTCAAATTGTTTGATTTTACTCTCTAAACTTGACTGTAATTCAGGGGATAAAGTCATCAGATTGTCGATGATTTCAAACAGTTTAATTATCTGTTCTCTCTCGAACTCCTTTTCATACAATCCCCTGATTAACTTCCACTTCCACTGTTCCCGTTCTGGCAGCTTCCCAGTAGTCGCTTTTGTTTTCAGGTGTGCCATGACTATTATAGCAAAGGGATTGCTACTTGTTTCTAGTTCTGTCCATCTTTCCTCATAGTCCAGTAATTTAACCGTTGGGAATTTCAGACTCACTTCACAGCCAGCGATAGTATAATTATAGGAATCTGGTCGCCAATTTATTCGTTCATCTCCTAAAATTGCCAGACTGATAACTGGTTTCTGATACAAATCAAAGGCACGATAGTTATAAATATACATCCTCTGAGGGAAATTTTCTTCGTATTGACTTTGAATTTCAATATGAATCAAAATCCAGATTTCTTCACCACTGAGTAACCAAACTTTATAGAGTTTGTCAGCGAAACGTTTTTTTGTCTTTGCTGAAGCGGTAATCCGTTTGAGTTCTTTTTCCAGGGATTCGGGAATTTTTGTCCAATCAATCAATTGGTGAACTTCGGGAAAGAAGAAGTATAAAAATGCTTCAAAATACTCGGTTAAAGCTTCTTTCCAGGGTTCATCATAATTGGCGGTTGTTGGGTTCATGGCAAGTCGCTACCAATTGGAAAGTTAGGCACTCATCTAAATCTATTATTCCCGATAAATATCATCAATGCTACTTGTCGTCACAAAACTTCCCATTAGAGCAACCTACATCTACATCTTTGTTCTAACATTTATTGGTAAAACTATATAATGCCGTCAGATATTTGGGGTAGGAGTTAAAGGCACCGGGAAGGATATCTTTGACCAAAAAAGGAGTTGACATGATTTTTTCCTGAATAAAGAGTAAAAATTTTAAAATCGCCGTTTCCCGCACTTGGGACAGCCCTAGTCGTTACCATGCCAAGAAGCGGCTCAATCATCGCCGTCAGCGTTGGGTTTCATGCTTTAACCCAACCCACGTTTATCTCTGGTATAGATTAGAATCGATTATTAACATTGATTTTTGCTTATGATTTATTATGGTTTCAGTGGGTATTAATGGTGGTTATTATAAACAAACCAATCAATATTATTTATAAAGTTTTTTGAACGGCTCTTCTGGTTTATGTTTGGAAACGAGGTCTATTCTCGCGAAACAGGTGCAAGATTTTGAGGGAATCGTGCTTCAAAACCTTGCGTTTTCATCGGCCCCCGTCCTGTAGGGGCGAAGCATTCGGATAAAAAATCTACGGTTTCACCGATAGGTTATTGCCCGAATGCTTCTTTTTCAGCAAGCCCTAGATAGAGTCCTATAGTAGCGGGCAGAAGGCAGTATTTCCGCCGCTTTTGCCCCTTTCAGAGAGATTCTTCGATCACGGAACCATCTTCTTGCACCCAGGCGAGATTTTTAATCATTCGATCGCGGGCATAGGTGCGAATTTGTGCCTCGCTGCGACCCCCTAAATCGATCGCCACCCTCAGATTCGGATCACCGGTGCGAAGGGAGCGAGCCTTACTAAAAGTCGCTATCTGGGCGTTATTACCCAAAGGGATAAGCAACCAGTCGAGGGGAGGAGCTTGAGTGGGTAAAGTCTGCCCTGATAATAAACTTTCGTGCAGTTCTTCGATATTCAGGGAAAAACCGATACCCGGAGCCGATTGGCCCTGGGGATGAAAAACGCCCAATAATTGATCATAGCGTCCGCCCTGGCCTAAAATACTGAGATTTTGCTGGTGATCACTAACCGCCTTAAAAACGATGCCGGTGTAGTAATCAAAGGTTTGAATCAGACTTAAATCGAGAATTAGGGGGAAAGGCCCAGAGCGATCGGCATTAAGCAGCTCTACTAGGGATTTAAGGTTATTAACGGCTTTTTGGGCTGATTCTTCCTGGGCTAATACTGCCACTTGTGCGAGGACATCCTCAGGATTACCGCGCAGGTGAAATAATTGTCGGGCTTGCTGCCGGAGGGTTTCGTTGGGATAGGGAAGATTTTCGAGGCTAACGTAGTCGAGGAGGGCTAAACAGCGTTTCACCTGTTCGCGTAAGGGAGCCGGAAAGGGAGAAAGTAGCGAACGAGTCAAACCCGCTTCTCCTAAAATAATCTGCCAGTTAGGGACGGCCAAACTATCGAAACAGTCGGCCAGGAGCAGTAAAATCTCGGCATCAGCTAGTAAACCGCCAGAAAAGAGCAGTTCTACCCCCGCTTGATAGAATTCCACTTGACGGCCGTGATAACCGGCACTAGGGCGACGAAAAACGTTAGCCCGATAACAAAGACGTTGGGGATAGGACTCCCCACTCATGCGGGTGACGGCACTACGGGCAATGGAAGCGGTTAATTCAGGGCGTAATCCCGATAGTCCTTGACTATCCCCGTGGAGTTGGATCACGGTGCTGGGATCGATCGCACCGCCTGCGGTGAGGGTATCGAGCCATTCAATGGTGGAGGTGACGATCCTTTGATAGCCCCAACGCTGAAAGACAGACTGAAGGCGATCGTTAATCCAGCCTTTTTGGGTAACTTCTAGGGGTAATAAATCCCTTGTCCCCGCCGGGGGTTGATGAATCATCGAAAATTTGGGTCTGAAACCCCGTCGTTCTACGACGGCTTTACTGTTAAATATTAGCACATTTACGAAATCTATGCTAAAATGTGAGGTATGGAAAAAGCCTACTCGTTTCGATTTTACCCAACACCCGAACAAGAGTCGCTATTGCGGCGCACATTGGGCTGTGTAAGATTAGTTTACAATAAAGCTCTCCACGAACGAACACAAGCTTGGTATGAAAGACAAGAAAGAGTAGGCTACGCTCAAACTTCTTCAATGTTGACCGATTGGAAAAAGCAAGAAGAATTAGACTTTCTCAATGAGGTAAGCTGTGTACCCTTACAACAAGGGTTAAGACACCTACAAACAGCTTTCACTAATTTCTTTGCTGGTCGTACTAAGTATCCTAACTTTAAGAAAAAACATCAAGGAGGAAGTGCCGAATTTACCAAATCTGCTTTTAAATTTAAAGACAAACAAATCTATTTAGCCAAATGCACAGAACCTTTACCTATTCGATGGTCAAGACAAATACCAGAAAGCTGTGAACCAAGCACAGTAACAGTCAGATTACATCCTTCTGGACGCTGGCATATCTCAATAAGATTTGATGACCCAACGATTAAGCCATTACCCCCAACCGATAAAGCCATCGGAATTGACTTAGGAATTAGTAGCCTTGTGATTACCAGCGATGGAGACAAGGTATCTAATCCTAAGCATTTTAAGAAACATTATCAGAGGTTGCGAAGAGCAGCGAAAAATTTTTCTAGAAAACAGAAAGGCTCAAAAAATCGGGAAAAAGCAAGAATCAAAGTAGCAAGGATTCACGCTCAAATCACCGATAGTAGAAAAGACCATTTACACAAGCTAACCACTCAATTAGTTCGTGAAAACCAAACGATTGTGGTTGAGAATTTAGCCGTCAAGAATCTGGTCAAAAACCCCAAGTTATCTCAGGCAATATCTGACGTTAGTTGGGGAGAAATCACTCGACAATTAGCCTATAAATGCCGTTGGTATGGGAGAAATTACATCGAAATAGATAGATGGTTTCCTAGCTCTAAAAGATGTAGTAATTGCGGGTATATTGCTGAAAAAATGCCGTTAAATATTCGAGAATGGGACTGTCCAGACTGTGGGACTCACCATGACCGAGATATTAACGCCAGTAAAAATATTTTGGCCGCAGGGCTTGCGGTGTCAGTCTGTAGAGCGACCATAAGACCAGAACAGAGTAAATCTGTTAAGGCAGGTGCGAAAAATCCTTCGGGAAAGAAGCAGAAACCCAAATCGTGAGGTTTGGGAATCGCCGTCCGTTTACGGCGGTGAGGATGTCAAGGGAGTTTGCTAATCAAAATCGGTGGCACTGGTCAGTCCTATTTCACTTTACGACAAGTTGTGACCAGTTTCCTGATGGGTAAAAACCCCTAACAAATCCTCTTAGGGGTTTTGATCTCAAATGTCGGGGTGAAGACAGCAATTCTAAATTTGCCCTGTAGCAAGGCTTTTGGGGGTTAGTTCCCATAATACGGGGTCAAATTCAATGGGATTGCAAATTTCATGTCACGAGTCTTCAGGCTTTTGACGTGATAGTACACCCAAAGTTGCCCCAAAAATCCCCCTTTAAAATGTTCTTTAAATCCCTAAAAGGCTTGCTATGTCTAAAACTGAGAATTGCTGGTTGCTAGTAGAGGCAAGATGTTGCCCAAGAATCTCCGCCCTAAAAGTGCGGAGATTGTCAATCCCCTGACGGTGGCTTCTAGCGGAACATTGCGCGCAGGGAACTGGAGAGTTGATTGGCTGCCCGTGCGGCCACCAATCCCGAAAGGGCGGCGACCACCACTGTGGCAAGGCAGGTTAGCTGGGCTGCCCCCGGGCCACCCACCCCCAGTACCATCGCCATGGCGGTCAGAGGTAGGCGATAGCCGCCAGCAATACCGGCCGCTGCCCCCGCCGCACCCGCCAGATCCCCCGAAATCTCAAAGGTGGTGGCGAACACCCGGCCACTGAGGTCGCCGATCGCCAGAAAAGGGACAAACACGCCGCCACAGCCCCCGGCTAAAACGGCAGCGGTGGTGGCCGCGGCCCGGAGCAGAGCTACCGCTAACAGATGGTAAGGAGTTGTTTTAATGTTTTCGGCCCAGACGATAGCGGCTCCCCCCGGTCCAAAAGCCGCTGCCGGAGTCGCCACCTGTCCGATCACGATCGCCAAGAATAGCATCACCAGGCCACCGATCAGGAGACGAGTGGCGGGCCTGTCCCGCAAGCCTCTGGCCCAGTAGATCGCCTCACCAGTGAGGGCTGTAATCGTGCCGGCGATCACTCCGATCAACAAAGTGGCACCCACCGCATCCCAGAAGTCAGTCGGGGCAACCTGCGGCACGACCAGCCGGATCAGTTGCAGCTTAAAGGCAGCGTTGACTCCCCATCCCACCAGTCCCCCGGCTAACATCGCCGCTGCCCGCTCCGGGGTGATCGGAACCTGGCGTCGCTGACTCAACTCAAACATAAAAAAGCTGCCCACCAGAGGGATTCCCATCAGAGCAGAAACACTGGCCGCACCGCCACCGATGGCCAGGGGCCGCACCAGTTGACCTAGGGCTGGATTTATGCTACCTAACCAGGTTCCCGTCGCCACGCCAATATGAGCTGCCGGCGATTCTGTTCCCATGGGCGCACCCAGTCCAACGGTGGAGAGGATGGCCAGGGCGCGCAAGGGGGCTAGATTCCAAGGGAACCGCTCTTCCGCGCCGGATGCGTTCACCACGTCACCGGTCAGGTCGGCGCGAGCAATGTCATGGGGGAAGGAGTACCAGTCCATGAGAGAACCCCAGCGACCAGAGGAAGTTGCCCCCCGGGGAGCTAAGGTCTGCACGGGTTGCCCCCTACCCAGTCCAAACAGGACTAGCACTGCTAAGGTAACGCCCACCAGAGGCAGCAGCAGTAGCCAGACGTTGCCTAGGTCAGAGGCAATCCTGAGGGTTTGCTTAATTGCCTCAGTCAGCAGTACCGCGGCCAGAGAGCCGATCAAACCGCCGAGCAGGCCGCCAACAGCCCATGGGCCTACCCTGGTTAACAGAAGTTGTAGTTTGTTATTTAGCATCGTGCCAAGAAAGTTAAACTTTTATCGTTCCTATAGCAAGTCCATTGGAGTGGTCAAGCAAAACACCCTGAAAGTCTTTACTATATAGTTAGTAAAAGTATAGTCAAATATAAACAGACTGAATTCTATTTGAGAAATTCCCTTCACTTTTACTTCGAGAGATTAATTCTCCTTGGCTGAACTACGCACCTCTCTATCCCATAGCTGAACGGATTTGGGAATGCTTTTCTTAGGATGTTGTAACTTGAAACCACTACTCAACGGATTTAGTATAAGTTAACATTTCAATTAGACGTTTATAAGGAATAACGACAAACTTTTGGGTGTTAGCTTTGCCTATGTTAGCCTTCTGTTTCCAGCCGTCATTTTTGCCAATAACTAAAGCAGATTGAGGGTGTGTTAGTCAAAATTAACACACCATTAATTTTATTTTTAAGTCAGAACTGTCCCAATTATGGGATAGATGTTTTAATTTCTTGCATAATCATCAACCTAAAAAGATTTAATTGTGTTCAAAGATTCGGTAACGTGAGCTTTAAAATCTAACATAGAATCAAAAATATGTCTGACGATTCCCTCTTGATCAACGATATAGGTAACTCGTCCGGGGAGGACGAATAGGGTAGAGGGAACACCGAATAATTTACGGACTCGGTTATCGCTATCACTTAAAAGGGTGAAGGGAAGATTATATTTTTGGGCAAATTGTTGATGAGATTGGGGACTATCGGCACTAATACCAATAACTTCCGCACCCGCATCGGTAAACACTTCGTAACTATCGCGGAAAGCGCAGGATTCTGCGGTACAACCCGGAGTGTCATCTTTGGGATAGAAATAAATTACCAGGGATTTTCTACCGATTAAATCGCTGACATTAACCGTTGCCCCTGTTTGGGAAGGGAGAGAAAAATTGGGAACTCGATCGCCTACTTTTATAGCTGCCATAAGATTAATTAATGAATGGATAATCGTGGATAGGGTGATGCTTTATATTCTAACCTTTTTTGGTCTTTTGTTTAGCCCGTTTAGCAGCAGCTTTGGCCGCTTTTTCTGCTTCAATGCGTTTTTGTTCGGCTTTTTGTTTTTCTTCGTCTAGTTTTTCTAGATAATAGTGATAATCTCCTGCGTAGGCAATTAATTCGCCCTCCCGAATCTCGACAATTTTGTTAGCTACCTGGGAGATAAAATAACGATCATGGGAAACAATTAAAACCGTGCCTTCATAAACTTTTAAAGCCGATTCTAACATTTCCTTGGCGGGAATATCGAGGTGATTAGTGGGTTCATCGAGAATTAATAAGTTAGCGGGAGCAAGTAACATTTTGGCTAAAGCAAGACGCGCTTTTTCGCCACCACTCAAAGATTCTACTTTTTTTAATACCGTTTCCCCACTGAATAAAAATCGCCCTAAAAGACTGCGAACTTCCACATCTTTCCAATCGGGAACTTCATCATGAATGGTATTTAAAACAGTTTTAGTTAGGTCTAAAGCTTCCGCTTGGTTCTGCTCAAAATAACTAGGAATAACGTTATGTTTACCGATTTCGATCGAGCCTTCTGTGGGAGGTTCTAACCCAACAATTAAACGTAAAAGCGTGGATTTTCCTGCACCATTTGGTCCTAAAAACGCCACTCGATCGCCCCTTTCTATTTCCAGATTTGCTCCCAAAAAGAGAATTTTATCATCGTAAATGTGAACAATATTTTTAATAGTTACCACTTCCCGACCACTACGCACTGCTGGCGGAAACTGGAATTTTAAGGTACGCACATCGGCAATTGGGGCTTCAATTTTTTCTACCTTTTCTAATTGTTTTTCCCGGCTTTTTGCTTGGGTACTGCGGGTGGCACTGGCCCGGAACCGATCCACGAAAGCTTGCTGTTTTTCTAGTTCTTTTTGCTGACGTTCGTAGGCACTTAACTGAGCAGATTGTTGTTCGTATTTTTGCTGTAGGTAGGCAGAATAATTACCTAAATAAGTGGTAGAAACTCCCCTTTCAGTTTCGACAATTTTGGTACAGAGACGATCGAGAAATTCCCGGTCGTGGGAAACTATGACCATGGGAGTAGTTAAATCCTTGAGGAATTTTTCTAACCATTCAATGGTTTCTAAGTCTAAATGGTTAGTCGGTTCATCGAGGAGTAAAATATCGGGAGTTTGCAGGAGAATTTTACCTAAACTCATCCGCATTTGCCAACCACCACTAAAGGAACTTACCAAGCGATCGCCGTCATCAATAGTAAAGCCCATTTCTGGTAAAATTTTCTCGATGCGCGCTTCTAATCCGTAACCATCTAACGCTTCAAATTGTCTTTGTAGGCGATCCAATTGATGAATTAAGCGATCTAATTCTTCGGGATCAGCTTTTTCCATGCGCTGGGGAATTTCTATTAGTTGATGGTGGACTTGATTCGCTTCTTGAAACACCGTCCAAAATTCCTCCCGTACCGTCCGACGGGGGTCCACTTCAAATTCCTGGGTGAGATAGCCGATATGGAGACTGGTAGGACGGATGATCTCCCCGGCCGTGGGTTCCACTTCCCCCATAATAATTTTCAGCTGGGTGGATTTTCCGGCCCCATTGACTCCCACCAACCCAATGCGATCGCCAGTTTTTACTTCCCAAGTGACATCTTTTAACACTTCTCCCGTCGGGTAAATCTTACTAATTCTCTCTAGTCGTAGCATCGCTGATTTTTCTCCAGTCCTAGGCAGTTGAGGCAGTCCGCCTTTATTGTAACATTTAGTTAAGCTTTACTGGTCTCTGTCAAGTTTTCTCGATTGAGCCACCTGACAGTATTTTTGATCTGAAAGAGATAATAATGTTTAATCCCTACCCCATAAAAAAAGAAACGGCTAGTTTGATCACCAAAGATGGAATTAGTTTAGCTGCCGATATTTATCGTCCCGATAGTAGGGAATCTTTTCCCATTTTACTAATGCGACAACCCTACGGAAAAGCGATCGCTTCTACGGTGGTTTATGCCCATCCTAGTTGGTATGCACGTCAGGGTTATATTGTGGTAATTCAGGATGTCCGGGGACGGGGAAACTCGACGGGAAATTTTAATTTATTTGCCCATGAAATTAGCGACGGATTAGAAACCATTGAATGGGTTTTAACTATTCCTAATAATACGGGTGTGGTGGGAATGTATGGTTTTTCCTATCAGGGAATGACTCAATTATACGCCGCTACTAATGGTCATGATGCTTTAAAAACTATTTGCCCAGCAATGATCGCTCACGATTTATATCGAGATTGGGGCTATGAAAATGAAGCATTTAATTTACAATATAATCTCGCTTGGGCAATACAATTAGCGGCGGAAACAGCTAGATTAAAAGGGGACGAAACTGCCTATCAAAAACTCTGGGTAGCTTCCCGAAATTTACCCCTTTTTGATCCTATTGCTGCCTCTCCCCAAATTCTGCAAGATTTAGCTGCTGATTCTTTTTATCACGATTGGATTACTCGTTATCTTCCCGATGACTATTGGCAAAATTTATCACCGCAAAACCTGTTAAAAAATATCGATTTACCGATGTTACATATCGGAGGTTGGTTCGATCCTCATCTCCGGGGAACTTTGGGTTTATACCAAGAAATGCAAGCGCGTTCTATCTATCCCCAACAGCTAATTATTGGTGCTTGGACTCATCTACCCTGGGGGAGAAAAGCAGGAGAGATAGATTATGGTCAACAGGCAATTAGTCCCGTGGATAAAATGCAGCTGCAATGGTTTGATTATTTCTTAAAAGGTCAGGAAGTGGAGTTATTTGAAAATCCTCCCCTGTATCTATTTCAAATGGGGTCTAATCAATGGCAATATCTGGATAAATTTCCAACAGAAAATCAGCAAATTTATTATCTTGCTAGTCAAGGTTTAGCCAATCTGCGCGAGGATGAGGGGAAATTAAGCGCGATTTTGTTAGAACCTGCGATCGAGGATACCATCGTTCACGATCCTTGGCGACCGGTCCCATCTTTAGGAGGTCATAGCGCCCTACCGGGGGGAATATTCGATCGCACCATGCTAGACTGTCGCAGTGATGTGATTACCTACACTTCTCCCCCCCTAGAGAAAGATTTAACGATTTTGGGTAGTCCCCGTCTGGATTGTTATTGTCAAGCAGATGCGGTTAGTTTCGATATCTGCGCGGTGGTTTCTCAAGTTACCCCCGATGGTCGGGTTTTTAATATCACTCAGGGTTATAAACGGGTAAATAATCCCGAATCGCCCCTAAATATTGCCCTACAGGCCACTTTTATCACTATTCCTCAAGGTCATAGCTTGCGTTTAAGTCTGAGTGCCTCTTGCTTTCCTGCACATCCCGTCAATGCGGGGACGGGCAGCTATCCCCACGCGAGTCGGGCGATCGATTTTTCTATTATCACAATTAAGGTTTTTTGTCAAGGAAATTTTCCTGCAAAATTGCTATTACCTTTAGTCGGGGAAAGCTAAACCGCTGCGGGGATCGCGAATGTATAAACCTAACACCAAAGAGGAGATAACCGTATCCCAGACGGGGGTGAATTTGTCCGCATCATCGGCCCAATAATCCATAGTAATTAAACATTGAACCCCGGAACCAATACCCACGGCAATGCGCGAATAAGCAGGCCGATTTTCTTGGGGGTCGATGAATTGAATTTGTACCCAAACAATGCGTGCGGTTTGGCGTTTTTCTTGGATAACTTCGCCAATTTCGTGAGGATTGCGGCTATCTTCACGAGCTAGTTTTTTGACCATTCCTTTCAGGGGCAATTCTTTCCAATCTCCGGGGGGAAGTAAATTATAGGAAACCTCTAAACGACAATCATCATCGGGGGGTTTTCTATCTAAAAAACGAAAGGAATTATCATCGGGTTCAAAATGCCAATCCTGAGGAACTTCAAAGCGAACTGCACCGCGACCAGCTACAAAAATACTGTTACCCGGACTAGATTTCCAGTTATGATCTGGATTTAAATCGAGGGTTTCTTTGATCCATTGCAGATTGTGTTTTTTGGATTTAGCCATAGGGATAATCCTGCGGTAAGAATCGGACTATAGCTGTCATTATACAGGCTTTTTCCTGGGAATTAAATAGGGTGCATCTCACTTTTGTAAATCTACTAAGTAAAACGTAGGGTGCGTTACTAACGCACCACCTATCATCAACTAAGTAGCCAGTTACAATCAAAGAACAGGAACTGAATCTCACTTTCGTAAATCTACTAAGTTGGGATTTTTAAAGGGAAACTCTCTTTTAAAATTGGGCGTTACTTCCGATTTTATCACTCAATCCAAGCTTTTGGGGGGTTCTACCCCCCAAACCCCCCGTTGGGGTCGTGGCGCCGCCCCCAAACCCCGGAGCGCATTAGTTTTTCGGTGGGATGCTTAGACGCGATTGTTCATATTTTTGTACCAATTTAAGAGTCACTGATAATTGCTGATTGTCGGTATTTCTGCAAATGTTGAGATGCACCCACCAAAACTTCTATCTCACCCTTAGGATAACTGCTGTATAATTTTTAGAAATCCCACAGCACGGGATTATCATCCAAGAAATCAGTTACCTGTTTACCAATATTATCAATTAATTTTAGGTCTTCTGGGGTTAAATTAATTGTCATTGCTTGAGCGTTATTAACTGCTTGAGCAGCATTTCTTACCCCAGCAATTGCATTAGTTTGGGGTTGTTTAATTAACCAAGCAAGAGATAATTGAGCTAGGGAACAATTATAGCGTTCAGCAATCGGTTCTAATTGATTTAAAGCCGCTTGTACCCTCTGAAAGTTTTCGCCATGAAAGAGTTTATTTTTAATTCTATGGTCCTCCGCTGCCAACTGATAACCGTTTCTAAATTTTCCTGTTAATAAACCCTGGGCAAGGGGAGAATAGGCCAGAATAGAAATATTATTTTCTATACAATAGGGCATAATTTCCTTTTCTACCGAGCGCCAAAACAGAGAATAGGGAGGTTGAATACTCTCAATTCTGGCGTATTGACCAGCTTCTTCCAGTTGAGAGCGGGAGAAATTGGAAACCCCTATAGCTCGAATTTTTCCCTGTGCTTTCAGATAATTAAGAGCGGCCATAGTTTCAGAAATAGGCACTATTTCCGTGTTCCATGAGCCACTAGGCCAATGAATTTGGTAAAGATCGATATAATCAGTTTGGAGGTTTTTTAAAGAGCGATGGCAAGCTGCGATAACTTGCTCATATTTGAGGTGATTAGCAAAAACTTTTGTGGCATAAATTACCTGTTCTCGCACATCGGCTAAAGCTTGAGCGACAATCAATTCCGAGTGACCTTCCCCGTAGATTTCGGCTGTATCTACAGTGGTAATTCCTGCCTCAAAAGCGGCACGAATGGCTTGAATACTTTCCTCATCTTCAATACCTGCCCACATCTTTTTTCCTGCTTGCCAAGTACCCACGAGAAGGGGAGTAATTTCTATATTAGTCTGACCGAGATAGCGTTTTTGCATAACAGTTTTTTTGATGGGTTAAGTATGCTTAGGGTTTCAGTCGGGTTTAGGGCTGAAAATCCCAGCTGAAGACGACTAAGGTGACAAGGATAAAAACTTTTACCGGTAGGGGTGTAAAGAACAAACTTAATAAGCCACAAAAAAGACCTAATAAGCGGGTACTGAGGCTAATTATTTCGCCTTGAACATTGTAGCTAATCGACAGGGCGAGTAGGGCTAGAGTAAGGAGAAAAATCATAGTTTTCTTTCCTGAGTCTATCGAGCAGAAAAGCCGTAAACGCTCACGACTTTTCGCCGTTTCTATATCTATTATTAGCTCGATTACTTAGCTAATGACATCCGGGTAAAGTAAACTTTTTTAACGGAAAAGATTAAAAAATCCGTTGAAGAGGCCTGTCAGACCGGTAAAGGGACTTAAAACCGTGCCGAGGGTGTCGGTAGCAGATGCCAGACCGTTACGATGAACCACAACCACATCATTATTGCGGAGAATCGGGTTAGTTTTCTCGTTGATACCCTGGGAAAAATCGATGTTAATTGAGGTTTTGGTGACGGTCCCGTTAGGATTGAGACGAATTAATTCCACCGTGGACTGATTGGCCCGACGCTTATCAAAGTCTCCTGCGGTTAAAATTGCCTGATTGAGAGGGGTATTGGGAGGAACTTCAATTGTCCCCGGTTTGACCACTTCCCCGACCACTTTCACGTTAATGGTTTTAGGGGCAAAACTAGCCGATGCTAGGGTTTCTGATTCTTTGGCCGAAATTTCGGTAGCAGTGGGGATAATCACCGTATCCCCTTCTTGAAGAAAGATATCGCCGGTCATATCACCTTTTTCGAGCAAACTCCAGAGATCTACGGGGATTTTCTGCTGGGAACCGTCACGAGTATAACGCAGCACTTGTACCTGTCGGATATCGGCCAGAGGTTTGATGCCTCCCGCTTGTTGGATAGCTTGGGTTAGTCGGGCCGGTTTCCTGGTGCCGCCGCGATCTTGGTCATTATTGTTGTTATTGTTATTGTTGGCAGTGGGGACAATACGATGGGACCCCGGACGATAAACTTCTCCCACCACAGTAACATTAATTTCTCGATCGCTATCTAGTCCAAAATTGGCATCGGCTAATTGATTGACTTCCCCGACGCTAAGGGTCGTTTTAGTGGGAATAACGATGCTATCGCCATCTCTGAGGCTAATATCTTGGGTTGTATCGCCTTTTTGGATTAATTGCCAGAGATTCGCTTGAATTAGCTGTTCTTGTCCCTTGAGGTTGCGTCGGATTTGAACTTGACCAATATCGGCCACCGTAGTCACTCCCCCCGCTTGCCGGATTATTTCGGTCAATAGGGGCGTTTTTTGGCTTTGTTCGGGGTTAATTGTATAAGTACCCGGACGATTGACTTCCCCCGCGATGGCGATTTGCAGAGGCCGGGGAGTGAGAATGCTAACAGTAACCACGGGACGCTTGAGATAGGTGGTGTAACGTTTGGCCAAGGTTTGGCCGGCTTCGGTGACGGTCATTCCCTCCACTTTGACGCTACCAATCAGAGGTAAAGTCAGGGTTCCATCGGCTAAAACAAGGAAATCGCCGCTTAAATCCGCGACTTGGTAAACGGTGACGCGGACTTTATCTCCTTCTCCTAGGGTGTACTCTTTGCTTTCTGCGGGGATAGGAGCAATCGCCTCTTGAGCGGGTGCAGGACTACTCGGAGGAGTGGCTTGGACTGGGCGAGCTTCTAAGGAAGTTAGGGGGGCAATAGTGCCGATAATTAATAGATAACGTAGGTATTTACTGATTAAATCCTGTAATTGGTTGCTATTTAACATGATCAATAGGATTAATTTTATCGTTAACATTGGCGATCAGTGTAGCACAAATAGTCGATCGCCTATGGAAACCCCGTGTAATATCGCATCTATCGAGAGTTACCGCTAACTGTAAGATAGTTTTAACGATTGCCTGTATGTAAAGGGGTATATTAATTTTATGACAGCTACTAGCACAATTCCCGATTTTTGTCAAGGAATAAAATATTTTGGGGGTTCCTTACCCGAATTTGATAAATATGCAGGAAAAGCCGCTATCGCTGAGGGAAAAACCGCTATTATTGCCGCTAATGACCCGAATGCTATCTATCAAACCCTCCTAGCCGCCGATGCTTTGCGTTACCTCACCCTACAAATCACCGCTACCAAAGAATCGGGACACCCCGGCGGTTTTGCCAGCGCTGCCGACGTGATTGCCTCTTTGATGATGTTAGGCCAGAAAAATATTTTCACCGAAGTGGGCCATCATGCCCCCGGTTTTTATAGTAACGTCTTTCTCGATCGCTCTCTCGAAGCCATGGGCATCAGCAACGTCAGGGAATTGGGAGAACGTTTTCGGGAAAAACACGGACTTTTAGGGCATCTTTCTGGACAAATCCCCGGACTGCTCGGGCCGGCTGGTCCTTTGGGCCAAGGACAACATTTTGCCATGGCGGCGGCCAAATTACACCCTAATACCCTTTTCCCTGTGACTATCGGGGATGGTGGTTTAGGAGAACCCTACATTATGAGTAGTTTTGGTCATTTTCACACTGCTTACCCTGAAATTACCAATTTTCTACCGATTTTAGTCTGGAATGGCTATTCCCAAGAACACCATAGCATGGTGTCCCTGAAAACTAACGCCGAAATGGAAGCCTATTGGCGCGGTAATGGTTTCGAGGAAGTGATTCTCATTAATGCCAAAGACTTCGATAATGCTCATCAAAATGGGGAATATGTAGATAGCACCAAATTCTCTTTTAACCAGCGTCTGGAGTTCATGAAAGCGGTGTTAATGGCCACGGATAAAGCCGCCCAATTAGCTTTAGGAGGTAAACTAACCGTTATCATTATTAAACAACTTAAAGGGGCGGGAGTTCACAAACGGGGAGCGGCTTCCCATAATCTTTATCCAGGAGATTCTTTAGAAAAAGATTATATCGTTGCTGCCTTACAGGAACGCGCTTTACCCCCTGAAGCTTGGGCAATTGTTCGTACTAATTTCGAGCGCTCTGGAGGGGGTCCGGCAGTGGAAACAGTGGTAACGGAAAAAGTCTTCCCGCTGCCGGATTTAGGAACCTTACCGATGACGGAATATACTGTGGGTGGTGATAAAAAAGTAGCCACCACTGCCATGGGGGAATTAGTGGTAGCTGTGGGTAAAGCTGACCCCAATTTTGTCGTCACTAATGCTGATGGTAATGCCGCTTCGGGAATTAATAATATTAACGTCGGTTTAAAGATTATTCACCCCACCAGCGATGATACCTATTTCCAAGCACCTAACGGTCAAGTTTATGAGCCTTTAAGCGAGGATGCCTGTGCTGGATTAGCCGTCGCTTTATCTCTCTTGGGAGCGCGGACTTTATGGTGTTCCTACGAGTCTTTTGCTATCAATGGTTTACCGATTTGGCAGACTGTAACCCAAGCGATGGCCGAGTTACGTCGTCCCACCCCTTCTACTATTACTTTATTCACCGCTGGAGCCTTAGAGCAAGGGCGTAATGGTTGGACACACCAACGCCCAGAGATTGAAAATTATTTCGCCGCTATGATGCGAAATGGTAATATTTTTCCTCTCTTTCCCTGCGATGCTAACAGTATTCAAGTCTGTTATGAATGGGCTTTAGGAACTATCAATAAAGGCATTACAATCACCGCTAGTAAATCGCCTTTACTGGTACGAACCACTTTTGAGCAAACCCGTCAAGCTTTAGAAAAAGGCGGCGTAATTCTCCACGAATCGGAAGGCAGTAAAAAAGTTGTTTTTGCCGTCATTGGTGATATGACTTTATTACCCGTCTTTGAGTCTGCACAACAGTTAGAAGCAGCGGGAATCGGTGTAAAAATCGTCTCGGTAATTAATCCCCGTCGTCTCTACCGTCCTAGCGATGTGATGAGTGAAACTAGCTCGGCAGCTGATAATAATTTCCTCGATGATGCTGGTTTTGACAGTCTCTTTGCCGGTGATGCTTTAATCGGAGTAACCGGTGGTACAAGCGCCATGTTAGAACCGATTATGTTACGCAGTAATGCGCGTCGGGATGTCTTCGCTTGGAAACGGGGAGAAACCACCGCCAGTGCCGGGGAAATTATGGCCTATAATGGTTTGACTGCCAATGCTTTAACTGCCCGTGCTACCCAGTTATTAGGCTAAGTTCCCAGTTAGTTTTTTTGATTATTCCCTACTCTCTCTGATTGGAAAGTAGGGATTTTTTCTCAGGTCACTTTCGCCAACGGAGTAAACTTTTAATAATTTTCCATAGGCGAGGATATTGGAGGGATAGATAGCGCTTAATATGGGATTTTAAACTAACTAAATCCTGAGATTCTTTCAGTTCTCTATCTTGATAAAAACGAATTAAATCATCCCGTCTTTTCAGTAAAATTTTAATTTGTTGGTAATCTTCTGAGCTTAAAACTTGATAGGGTTGAATATTTTCTGGCAGCGGGCGCGGGATGTAAAAAGTTGTATGAGATGGTGATAATTCCTGGTCTGGACGTTCTTTGGTATAGAGATAGATAGACAGAGATTTACGCGATAAATGCCGTTTATTTTCTGGTAAATTAATCTGAGAAAATCCATGCCATGAATATTCATTGGTTTCAAAAATAAGACAACGATTAAAGATAGGTACAAAAGATTTAATCTTATTTTCTTCCGGTTGACGTGGATTGGAATGTAACTCTAGATTACCTCCCCAATCTGCTTGCCATTGGGGATTTAAATAGATTAATAAATTCAAGCGGCGATGATACCAATGACGCTCATCGAGGTTAAAATCAATGTGAGGGTCTAATTCTTGACCCTGTAAATTTTCGTGGGTTCCACCCCCATAAAAACTAGGGTCTGGAATTAAATTATCAACACCGGTTAATTCGGAAATTAACTCTAAAAACTCTTGAGCTTGAACGTGGCGGGCAAACTGTTGATAAACACCCCCTAAACCGATTAAATCCTCATTAACCGCCTTCCCGCCAACTTTTCCTAACTCACTAATGGCTTTTTGCGGCTTAAAACTGGGAAAATTTTCCAGCAAAATTTGCGCTTGCTCCCCAACTAAAAAATTATCGATGACCAAATGCTTAAACGGTTGCGCTGTCTCAAAATCTTGACGATAGACAGAGGATTTCTCATAAACAAGGGGATTAATAAACATTAGACAGCTTTTTTGTTGGTATGATAAATTGTAGCAATCAGACTAGCAAAATAAAGATTAACTCTCCTATTGACCTCATCGCCTATGGACTGGTGGCACAAACTCAAAGATAATCCTCTCGCCCGTTGGGGAGCAGTTTTACTGTTAATCTTCTATTTAAGCGTAATGGCGGCGGATTTTGTCGCTCCCTACTCTCCCTACTCCTCCCAACCCGGTCAGTCTCTCCTACCCCCCACCCAAATCTTTTGGCGCTCGCAGTCGGGAAGTAACAAGGGTGAGTGGATTGGCCCCCACGTCTATCCCACCACTCAAAGTGCTATTAATATAGAAACTGGTGAGCGGAAGCTAATGAGAGATTTTAACAAACCCTTGCCGCTGCGTCTCTTGGTTAAGGGTGAAACCTATAATTTCGGTCAAATTCGCCTACCTTTGCCGCCAAAATGGCAGGAAGTAACTTTATTCCCCGGTATCCCTTTTGATCTCCATCTGTTCGGAGTCATCGGCGATGGTAGAATCAATATATTGGGAACTGACGAATCGGGACGCGATAGTTTTAGTCGCTTGATTTTCGGGGGCAGAATTAGTTTATTTATCGGTTTGGTCGGGATTTTAATTTCTTTCCCTATCGGTTTATTTGTCGGTGGCGTTTCTGGCTATTTTGGCGGTTGGTTAGATGCGATTTTAATGCGTTTTGTGGAAGTTTTAATGACTATCCCCGGCATATATTTACTCGTGGCCCTAGCGGCCGTTTTACCCGCAGGATTAACCAGCACCCAACGCTTTTTATTAATCGTCCTGATTACTTCTTTTATCAGTTGGTCGGGATTAGCGCGGGTAATTCGCGGTCAAGTTTTATCCCTGAAAGAACAGGAATTTATTCAGGCCGCTAAAGCTATGGGAGCAAAACCACTTTATATTATTCTGCGTCATGTGCTGCCCCAAACTGCCAGTTATATCATTATTTCTGCTACGTTAGCCGTGCCTGGTTTTATCGTGGCCGAATCGGTTTTAAGTTTAATTGGTTTGGGAATTCAACAACCAGATCCTAGTTGGGGAAATATGCTTTCTCTGGCTACCAATGCCTCAATTATTGTTCTACAACCCTGGTTAATTTGGCCAGCTGCTTTGTTAATTATTCTCACCGTTTTAGCTTTTAATTTACTCGGTGATGGTTTACGCGATGCCCTAGATCCTCGCAATTTAGAGAGATAATTTAGTTATTTTAGCCATTATTCAGTTATCAGTTATCAGTTATCAGTTATTAGTTCACTGATTACTGTTTACTGTTCACTGATAACTGAAAAGTCTCCCCACTTTCCCACTTCCCATTATGAATAAAATCAGTAAAACTTTTAATAATTTCGCCGATAGTTTGGTGATTTATAGTCAAAGATACGGGAAAATAAGCTGGTTAATATTTTTAATTATCTTTGCTTTTATCATGACGATAACCTTTAATTTTCCCGCACAATCGACCAATCAACCCCAAGAAAAAGCCGAAATTCGTGGAGTTTGGTTAACTAATATCGATAGTGAGGTATTATTTAAACCAGCAACCCTAAAAGATGCCCTGGATAGGTTGGCCGATTTAAACTTTAACACCATTTATCCCACGGTCTGGAATTGGGGTTATACACTCTATCCTTCTAAGGTAGCAGAAAAAGTTACTGGACGAGCGATCGATCCCCATGAATCTTTAAAAAATCGCGACTTTTTAGAGGAAATAATTAGCCAAGGTCATCGGAAAAAATTAAGAATTATTCCCTGGTTTGAATTTGGTTTTATGGCTCCTGCGGATTCAGAATTAGCCAAACGACATCCCGATTGGTTAACCCAAAGACAGGATAAAAGTGTGATTTGGTGGGAAGGAAAAGTGCATCAACGGGTGTGGTTAAATCCCTTACATCCGCAAGTACAAAACTTTATTACGGATTTAGTCAGCGAGATTATTACTAACTACGATATAGAAGGAATTCAGTTTGATGACCATTTTGGTTATCCCACCGATTTTGGCTATGATGAAACCACGATTAAACTCTATCAAAGGGAACATTCGGGACAATTACCACCGCAAGATTACCAAGATAAAGCATGGATTCAATGGCGGGCCGATAAAATTACTGACTATATGAATAGTTTAGCCCAGATGATTAAAAAGCGCCAACCTACAGCGATTATTTCCCTATCTCCTAATCCCTACACTTTCTCCCTAGAATCCTATCTTTTAGATTGGCAAAAATGGCAACAAAAAAACTTGATTGATGAGTTAATAATACAAGTGTATCGAACTGATATGAACGCCTTTGACTGGGAATTATCGCAACCAGAATTACAGCAAGCTAGAGAATCTATCCCCGTGGCTATTGGGATTTTATCTGGTTTAAAAGGTCGTCCGATTCCGATGGTTAATATTACTCAACAAGTGGAAAAATCGAGACAACAAAATTTTGGTGTTTCTTTCTTTTTCTACGAAACTTTATGGAATATGAGTAATGAATCTCCTTCCTATCGACGCAGGATTTTTCGAGAAATACTCCAGTCTGCTAATCCTCGCTAAAATTAGGGAAAATTGCTGACTTTCAGCTAAATTATTGCCCTAACCCGGCTATAGTTTCTTAAGTTTATCTTTAAATTAAGTAGGGAGGCACAATTATTTGTAGGATGGGTTAGCAGTAGCGTAACCCATGCGGGCGTTGGGTTTCATGCTTCAACCCAACCTACGTTTATCTCATATTTAATTCTACCCACCTACTTAAGAAAAAGCAGCAGGGAGAAACTAAAATCGCTAGAATGAAAGAAGACTCTCTTTTATCACTTTATCCATGCTCATCAGACATAACCGAAGCTCGATCGCTAAACCTATTTTACTGTTTCTTGGCTGCCTTGTGATCGGGGAGTTGGGGGTGTTAGTGGTAGCCAATAGCCTCTGGTTTACCGAGATGGGTTATTTAAACACTTTCCTGAAACAATTATCTTGGCAACTAGGATTAGGTTGGGGAAGTGCGATTCTTTCTTTACTCTTTATTTTTGCTAATTTACGTTTAGCCCAGCGTTTTCGTTGGCAAAAACCCCGGGAAGATAGTTATCCTCTTAGTCCTCAATCTCCTAGTATTAATTTACTCGGCCTTTTGATTATCGCAACGGGAATTGGAGCTTGGATCGGGTCAATGTTATTGTATTACAGTAAACTAGCCCTCAGTCTCTGGACACCGAATTTTCATCTCCCTAACCTTAGTTCTTCCCTAAGTTCTCCTCTGGAAATAGTTTGGATTAGGCAAGTATTAACAGATATTTCCAGTAATCTTTGGCAAGGGTTAATTATCGCTTTTTTAGTCTTGGGATTATTAATTAAAACCGAGTATTTTTTGCGAATAATATCTATAGTATTCACTGTCATGCTATCTTTTATTATTGCTGGGCAGTGGGCGAATTTTTTAAAATATTTTTATGGTGTTCCTTTCAATATTAACGATCCTCAATACGGGAATGATTTAGGTTTTTACATCTTTCAATTACCCCTGTGGCAGTTACTAGAATTATGGCTCGGTGGTGTGGGAATATATACTCTTTTTGCTGTTATTTTAACCTATCTTTTTTCGGGTGATAGTCTTTCTCAGGGAAAATTTATGGGGTTTTCCCGTCCGCAACTGCGTCATTTATACGCCCTGTGGAGTGGGTTAATGGGGCTGCTAGTATTACACCATATTATTCAGCGTTACCTGCTACTTTATTCTCCCGAAGGAGTAGTTTATGGTGCGGGTTATATCGATATTCATGTTGGTCAATTTATTGAAATTATTCTGGGAATTATTGCAGGAATAACCTCTATATGGTTAGGAGAAAAAGCATTATTTGCTAAAATAAACCGTCGCAAATTATACAAAACTGCCAAGAAAAAGTTGGTATTTTCCCCCTACTTAGTTCCTGTATTTCTCTATTTAATTGTTTGGATAAGTGGCACAATTATCAGTGGAGTATTACAAAGGACTGTCGTACAACCGAATGAATTAGTGAGAGAAAGACCCTATATCGAAAGAAGTATTCAATCCACAAGAGCGGCTTTTTCCTTAGACAGAATTGATGCCCAAGTTTTCGATCCACAGGCCGAATTAAATGCCGAAGTTTTAGAGAGAAACCATCTAACTATCGATAATATTCGTCTTTGGGACACCAAACCACTGCTAGAAACTAACCGACAATTACAGCAAATTCGCTTATATTATAAATTCCCCGATGCTGATATTGATCGCTATCAAGTGCGAGTAGGATCGCATCAAAACATCGAGGAACGTCCAATATCCGAAAAACAACAGACCATTATTGCCGCTAGAGAATTAGATTATAGTGCGGTTCCCACTTCGGCTAACACTTGGGTGAATAAACATCTCGTTTATACCCACGGTTATGGGTTCACTCTTTCCCCGGTTAATTTAGTGGCTGCCGGGGGTTTACCCTACTATTTTGTCAAAGATATCGGCACAAATAAAGACGAAGGGGCCCTACAAACCTCTAGCGAATTAATTGATTATAGTATTCCCATTGGTAAACCCCGCATTTACTACGGGGAATTAACTAATAATTATGTGATGACTCCCACCACCGTAGAAGAATTGGATTTTCCTAGCGGGGATGGAAATGTCTATAATACCTACGATGGTAAGGGAGGAATCCTAGTGGGTACGGGGTGGAGACGTTGGCTATTTGCCCTTTATCTGCGGGATTGGCAAATGTTATTTAGCCAAGATTTTACTCCCGAAACTCGCTTATTAATGCGTCGTGATATCCAAAATCGCGTGCAAACTATTGCCCCTTTTTTAAATTATGATCGCAACCCCTATTTAGTAGCGGCAGATGTGGGCGATAGTAGTAGTAAATTACATTGGATTATTGATGCTTATACTATCAGCGATCGCTATCCCTATTCTGACCCGGGGAAAGATAAATTTAACTATATTCGCAATTCGGTCAAAGTGGTAGTGGATGCCTATCATGGAACGGTCAATTTCTATGTTGCCGATGAAAATGATCCAATCATTCAGACGTGGAGTAAAATCTTTCCTCATCTCTTTAAATCTTTAGCAGAAATGCCGAAAACTCTCCGCAGTCATATCCGTTATCCCGAAGATTTATTTAGTACCCAAGCAGAAAGATTATTAACCTATCACATGACCGATCCACAAGTATTTTATAATCGGGAGGATCAATGGGAAATTCCCCTAGAAATTTACGGCACGGAACCCCAGGCTGTATCACCCTATTATTTAATCATGAAACTGCCCGATGCCGACAAAGAAGAATTTATTCTCCTCCATCCCTATACTCCCTCTAGTCGGCAAAATTTAATCGCTTGGTTAGCTGCGCGTTCAGACGATAGAGAGTATGGTAAGTTATTACTCTATCAATTTCCTAAACAAAGGTTAGTGTACGGGCCGAATCAAATTGAGGCTTTAATTAACCAAGATCCAGATATTTCTCAACAGATTTCTCTTTGGAATCGGGACGGTTCTAAAGTTTTGCAAGGACACCTATTAATTATTCCCATTGAACAATCGCTGCTTTATGTAGAACCTTTGTATCTAGTGGCAGACCAAAATAGTGTCCCGACAATCGCTAGAGTAACAGTTGCTTATCAAAATAAAATTGTCATGGAACCAACCTTGAAGGAAGCTTTAGAAAAGCTATTCTCAGGTCATCAGAGCTAAATTGCCGCTAATTGGCCACAAATTAGCAAGAAAGCTGATGCTGGTTCCAGAACGAGCCTCAATATCCCCGAATTTGCCCAGAAAATTGCCTGCTCTGGTTAATCAGCCAATTTTAAAATCCAGTATCATCAAAGGATTGAGTTATGCTTTTAATTAGAAAAGTGGGCAATTAATTCTGTGCGAGATAAATTAATTATTAAAGGGGTAAACTCCTCCACTGGTAATAATAAAATGCGCTCGATGATTAGGGACAAATCTGGGTCTAAACTACCAAAACGAGCTTTCAATAAATTTTCTACCACCAGACGTTCTCCCTGTTGAAGACCCTGTTGAAGACCCTGTTGAAGACCCTGTTGAAGACCCTGTTGAAGACCCTGTTGAAGACCCTGTTGAAGACCTTGTTGAAGACCCTGTTGACGGCCAGCATCCAGTTCTTCCTGAAGACGGGAAGTGTATAAAGGTGATAATCTCATAATTAACTCTCTGTCCTCCTGTTCAAGCTCTTGATCGTT
>NZ_JACJSW010000035.1:0-4836 GCF_014698375.1 Microcystis flos-aquae FACHB-1344
TGGCAGAGTTGGAAAAACAGATTAATCGACTTCCCCATTTGCCAAAGTGGTTTGTGGAAATCCCTTATCAAACCACTTGACTATTGGATCATCTTTTTTATGGAGTTCTCTTAGCGAAACCACTTGCAGGCGAGCTAGGAATATTGCCAGTATTTCGCTCCTTTAGCCCTAGTTATGTTTGGCAACCTTACGCAGGAGAAGTTTACAACCCGCTGATGACATCGCCAAATCTGAAAAACAAGCTGAATGAACTGCTGGCTGTAAGTTGACCTCACAAGCGAAGAAGGCATAACTAGACCGTTCTCTAAAAATTGCTTTAACAATCTTATTAAAAATGTTTTTGCTGAAAGAATCTCGCTCTTTTTTTAGACAGGGATGGACAATTGCGGTTTTACTAATTGCCCTGCTTGTTTCCCTGCCAATTTTATCGGTTGCCAGTAGTTTATTAACTAATTCCAGTCAAGTCTGGCAACATCTGATCGAAACTGTTCTCTGGGATTATCTAGTTAATTCTTTTTGGTTAATGTGCGGGGTGGGCAGCGGCGTTTTCATCATCGGTGTCGGCACAGCTTGGTTAACAACGATGTGTCAATTTCCCGGTTGTCAACAATTTCAATGGTTATTATTACTACCCCTTGCCGCTCCTGCCTATCTCTTGGCCTATACTTATACCAATATGATGGACTATTTTGGCCCAGTGCAGACCTTCTTAAGAAGTCTTTGCGGTTGGAATAGTGTCGAGGATTATTGGTTTCCTAATATCCGTTCTCTTTGGGGGGGAATTCTGATGTTAATACTGGTGCTTTATCCCTACGTTTATCTGTTAGCAAGGGTCGGTTTTTTAGAGCAATCTGTCTGCACGGTGGAGGCAAGTCGCTCCTTGGGATGTAATCCTTGGCGCAGTTTTTTTACTGTCGCTTTACCCCTAGCAAGACCGGCAATTATGGCGGGATTAGCTCTAGCTTTAATGGAAACTCTTAACGATTTTGGTACGGTGCAGTATTTTGGAATTAATGCTTTTACCACGGGGATTTATAATACTTGGTTCGGTATGGGTGATCGCATAGCAGCGGGGCAGTTATCAACAGTTTTAATGGTATTTATCCTCGTTTTAGTTTTCCTCGAACAATCCTCCCGTCGTCAAGCTCGTTACTATGAAATGACCAATCGTTTCCAGTCACAGACTAAGTACGAACTAGGATTTGTTCGCAGTTTTTTGGCAATGATCGCCTGTTTTTTACCAGTATTTCTTGGGTTTATCGCCCCTGCTTTCTATCTGGCCTATCTAGCATTTAATCATGCCCAAGAAACTTTTAATAATGACTTTCTTAGTTTATCGGTAAACAGTTTTTTTCTGGCTAGTTTAAGCGCAATTATTGCGGTAGTTTTAGCTTTAATTCTCGCCTACGGGGAAAGACTTAATCCGAATAAAACTCTTAAGGGTTCTGTGCGGATTGCGGCGGCTGGTTACGCTATCCCCGGCATTGTTATTGCGGTGGGGGTTTTAATTCCTATCGGCAAATTAGATAACTTTTTCAATCAGGTATTAAATATCAATTTAATTCTGAGCGGCACGATTTTCTGTGTGATTTTTGCCTATATTGTCCGGTTTTTAGCCGTAGCTTTTTCCACGTTAGAATCGAGTTTAAGTAAAATTAAACCTAGTTTAGATGATGCTTCCCGCAGCCTTGGCTATGGCACTGGTGCCACTTTAATTAAAGTGCATATTCCCCTTTTGTCGGGGGGATTATTGACGGCGGCTATGTTAGTTTTTGTCGATGTGATGAAGGAATTACCGGCTACTTTGGTCTTAAGACCTTTTAATTTTGATACCCTAGCGGTGCGCGTTTATCAATACGCCAGTGATGAACGTTTAGTGGAAGCGGCGGCCCCGGCCCTGGCCATTGTCTTAGTGGGATTAATTCCGGTAATTTTTTTAAGTTGGCAAATTTCCCGACGGGCGATCGATTAAAGTGGCGGCTGATTCCTAGGCAAGTTGGCGATCGGCCAAGAGCTTAGTTCTATAGTCTAGTACAAAATAATGTTACAGTTCTTGACAAGACTACTAGAGAGAGGGGGTGTCAGTGATAGGATTCCCTAAAACCCCTTTTGTTTATTTTTGTAGAGAGAACAAAATCCTATGACAGAACTTTCTGGAAAAGCTCCTAAGTTCGGTGGCAGCACGGGCGGTTTACTCACCAAAGCCGATCTGGAAGAAAAGTACGCCATCACCTGGACAAGCAGCAAAGAACAAGTCTTTGAAATGCCCACCGGTGGCGCCGCTATCATGAACGAAGGCGAAAATCTCCTCTATTTGGCCCGCAAAGAACACGCGCTCGCTCTTGGTACCCAATTACGGACGAAATTCAAGCCCAAAATCGAAGATTACAAAATCTATCGGATTTACCCCAGTGGTGAAGTGCAATATCTCCACCCTGCTGATGGTGTCTTCCCCGAAAAAGTTAACGCTGGTCGTGAATTTTTCGGCAAAAAAGACCGCAATATCGGCAAAAACCCCGAACCAGCGACAATTAAGTTCTCTGGTGTCACTCCCTACGAAGCATAAATAATCCCTAAAATCGAGAGTGGGGAGTTAGATTAAGAAGCTATTTAGCCCCAAGATTTAACTTCTGACTCTCGATTTCTCTTATCGCAATCGGCAATTAATTGCTAGTTAGGGTTTGCGGCAAAAAGTTTTTCCTGGGGTTACGAGTTAGGAGTCAGTATTCAAGAGATAGGGTGGTCACTGCGTGCGCGTTGCGGGGGGTTTTGGGGTGTTAGGGTGATGAGACAACTTCCCCACTTCCCCACTACCCCACTACCCCACTTCCCCACTACCCCACTACCCCACTTCCCCACTACCCCACCTCTCCACTTCCCCACTTCCCACTCCTTCATAATTCATAATTCATCATTCCGTTTTCTCCCCTACAAGTGTTGTGCTATCCGTTTCCTGAACCATCAAAATATGATCTTCCCCGACTTCGATCGCTTTCGTCAACTCGCTGGCCAAGGTAACTTTATTCCTGTCTATCAAGAATGGATCGCTGACCTAGAAACACCCGTTTCGGCCTGGTATAAAGTTTGTGCCGATCAAGCCTACAATTTTTTATTAGAGTCGGTGGAAGGGGGCGAAACCTTGGGACGCTACAGCTTTTTAGGAGGTGATCCCGTCTGGGTATTAGAAGCGCGGGGAAACACCACTACCCAAAGTTTTCGCGATGGTTCTCAAGAGATTTTTTCGGGGGATCCTTTCGAGATTTTAACCCAATGTTTAGCCCCGATCGTGCCGGTTAAATTGCCGCAATTACCCGCCGGAATAGGGGGTTTATTTGGTTTTTGGGGTTATGAATTAATTAATTGGATCGAACCGCGAGTGCCTATTTATCCCGCTACCGATGCCGATCTACCGGATGGTATTTGGATGCAGGTGGATAATCTGATTATTTTCGATCAAGTTAAACGGAAAATCTGGGCGATCGCTTATGCCGATATCCGGGGTAAAAATCCCGATTTAGCGGCCGCTTATCAAGCGGCCTGCGATCGAGTGACACAGTTAGTTCTGAAGTTACGATTACCCCTACCAACTAATGCCAAAACCCTGGAATTATTACCGGTTGGTCAGGGAAAAGAATTAGTCTATGAAAGCAATACAACTCAGGAAAAATTCTGTCAAAATGTCTTGAAAGCGAAGGATTACATCAAAGCGGGGGATATTTTTCAGGTGGTTATTTCCCAGCGTTTAAATGCCAATTATCAGGGTCATCCCTTCGATTTATATCGTTCCCTGCGTCTGATTAATCCTTCTCCCTACATGGCTTTTTATAACTTTAAGGATTGGCAAATTATTGGCTCTAGTCCTGAAGTGATGGTTAAGGCAGAACGGGACGAATTAGGTAAAATAAAGGCTACGGTCAGACCAATTGCTGGCACCCGTCGCCGGGGACAAAACTTGAGTGAAGACCAAGCTTTAGCAACGGATTTATTGCAAGATCCCAAAGAAATTGCCGAGCATATTATGTTAGTGGATTTGGGGAGAAATGATCTAGGTCGGGTGTGCGATCGAGGTACGGTCAAAGTGGATGAATTAATGATAATTGAACGTTATTCCCACGTTATGCACATTGTTAGTAATGTGGTCGGGGATTTAGCAACCAATAAAAGTGCTTGGGATTTATTAAAAGCTTGTTTTCCCGCGGGAACCGTCAGTGGGGCCCCGAAAATTCGCGCTATGGAAATTATCCATGAATTAGAACCCTGTCGTCGTGGTCCCTATTCAGGGGTTTATGGTTACTACGATTTCGAGGGACAGTTAAATAGTGCCATCACAATTCGCACTATGATTGTTCGTCCCCAAGGTAATCAAAATTATCTGGTTTCCGTGCAAGCGGGAGCAGGGCTAGTAGCCGATTCTGAGCCGGAGAAAGAGTACGAAGAAACCCTCAACAAAGCCAGGGGTTTATTGGAGGCAATTCGCTGTTTAAGTTAGATTTTTTGCCCAGGATCGTCCTTGAGACTTTTTTCCCATCAAAAAGTGTCAGTGATTGGAGTGATCGGGGGGGAAATTTAGGCACTTTTTCCCTGAAAATGGGTAAAACCCTACACCCCCCCAGCCCCCTAGGGTTGATTCATTTAAATTAAGTACAGCGGATTTTGAGTCAATAAATTTGACCGAAGATTCTCAAGTTTATCTTTTTCTAATCAAAAGAGTTAGTCACAATAACTGGACTTCCCCCATACAGAAATACTAAAAAATCAACAAAACCCTTACTGCAGGTCGCTTCTCAGAAAAAATTGAAAAGACGCTACTGGGTACATTTTCCCCTTGAAAATGGC
>NZ_JACJSW010000036.1:0-21392 GCF_014698375.1 Microcystis flos-aquae FACHB-1344
TGTCAACATATCAGCTATGTACACTGGTTTAGGAAAATTGTCTATTCAATCTGAAAAATGGCGTTCTGGGGTTGTCATGTTCTTAAATGTAAAGTTTTGTTACGAGATTCAACATTTCTGCGTTCCGCTAGATTCAATGCCATCTCTATCGTATTAACAGAAACGAGGATGATTGGGAATCCCTTAGAAACCTCTTGTACAGCGTCTCGAATTTGCGAATAGCTTAGGGAAAATTTCCGTTTTAATACATTTATCGTTTCATTTAAAACCTGTGTGCTAATCCAAGTCTCACCCGATCGAACACAATCAATCGCTCGCTGTCGTTTATCCGGCTCATCCTCAGAATACCCGTAAATTAAGACATTAGTATCGATAAAAACTTGATCGGGCATTAGCCTCGTCCCGATCGAATGTAAATCCCCGTGTATTTAAAGAAATCGCCTCGAACATCGTTTTTTCAGTTTTCTGGCTCGGATCGGGGACGATTTCCGAGTCATCCAAAACAATCACCCGTATCATCTTACCTTCCCATTGAGAAGAATATCGGGGGGGAACGCTCACTTGACCGTTATAAATAACCGTCCTAAATTCGATCGCTTCCATACATAGCTCCAATTAAACCCTATCTCTACTTTAGCTCTAGAGTTAGGCGATCATAGCTCGGACGTATTTTAGAAACTAGAATAAGGTTAAAAATCGCTTGCAGGGTTTACGGTGATGGAAGAAAAAGAAACAGGACTAAATGAACGGGAACTAGAGGAAATTCTGGAAATGGCACGGGATGCGGCGGAAAAAGCCCGATCGATGGGCGAGGTAATTACAGAAAATTCAAAAAAATGGCGAGAAAGAGCGAAACAATCGCCGCAAGTGAGATCGGGTGGCTGAAGTAACCGAACCGATATTTATGGGGAATAGTCGGGGGTTCGATCGATACGATAAACTAAACGATATCCACTCCAGAAGACCGCGATGGTTCAAGCGACCGAATATCTCTATATCGTTCGAGACGACGAGATTTTACACGGGGAACCAATTATCAAAGGAACGCGTACACCCGTCCGCGCCATCGTCGAAACTTGGCGTATGGGGGTCGCTCCCGAAGAAATACCCCTAGGAATGCCCCATCTGACGTTAAGTCAGGTCTTCAGTGCGTTGACCTATTACAGCGACCATCTAGAGGAAATTAACGCTTATATCGAGCGTAACCACATTCCCGACGACTTAATCGATCCGCTGCTAAAAAATTCGTGAATAATCTCTTCGGTGTAAAGGAACCCTTGTGACATCGAAACATTTCCTTAAGATATAAGACCGAAGGTCCAGTCTGGATACAAAATTGATATACCTAGAATCGCTACTCTGGCTCACCCTCTAGGCCATTCCCTTCCAGACTGCTAGGCTATTAGACAAGATGAATAACAATCAAACTCCACGGAAACAAGGACTATACGATCCCCGATTTGAACATGATGCTTGTGGTGTCGGTTTTATCGTTCATAAAACGGGTAAAAAGTCCCACGATATTGTTGAACAAGCCTTAACAATTTTACTAAACCTCGATCACCGTGGCGCGTGCGGTGCGGAAAAAAATACCGGAGATGGGGCGGGTATTTTGTGCCAAATCCCCGACCTATTTTTCCGGAAAGTGACCAGTAATCTAGGTTTTACCTTACCGGCAGCGGGACAATACGGGGTAGGAATGCTTTACACGGCCCCTGATGCCGAAATTCGCGGGAAAGGTCGGCAGGAATTCGAGAAAATCGCCGCCGAAGAGGGGTTAAAAGTTCTCGGTTGGCGTGATGTTCCCACGGATAACTCCAGTTTAGGCAATTCGGCCAAATCTACCGAACCCTTTATCGAACAGGTTTTCATCGAACGCGATGCCAATTTAAGCGATGATCTGGCCTTTGAACGCAAATTATACGTTATTCGCAAACGTTCCCACCTCAGTCGTCAATCCTTTAATCGTTACTGGTATCCTTGCAGTATTTCGAGTCGTACCATTGTCTATAAAGGGCAATTAATGCCGGTACAGGTGGGTGACTATTTTCCTGATTTACGCGACCCCGACTTTCAAAGCGCTTTAGGGTTAGTCCATTCCCGTTTTAGTACCAATACCTTCCCCAGTTGGGAACGCGCCCACCCTTACCGTTATATTGCCCACAATGGCGAAATTAATACCCTGCGAGGTAATATTAACTGGATGCACGCCCGTCAGTCGATGTTTGCCTCACCCTTGTTCGGGGAAGACATCAAAAAAATCCAGCCGGTTATTAATATCGAGGGTAGTGACTCCTTAATTTTTGATAATGCCCTAGAATTAATGGTTTTATCGGGGCGTTCTCTCCCTCACGCTGTCATGATGATGATTCCTGAACCCTGGGCAGCCCACGAATCGATGAGTGATGAGAAAAAAGCCTTTTATGAATACCATTCCTGTTTGATGGAACCCTGGGATGGTCCGGCCTCGATCGCTTTTACCGATGGTACGATGATGGGAGCAGTGTTGGACCGCAATGGTTTACGTCCTTCCCGTTACTACGTCACCAAAGATGACCTAGTAATCATGGCATCGGAAGCGGGAGTTTTACCCATTGAACCGGAACGCGTCGCTTTTAAAGGTCGTCTGCAACCCGGCCGGATGTTCCTTGTGGATATGAAAGAAGGTCGTATCGTGGCCGATGAGGAGATAAAAGAAGCTATTGCCAAAGCTCATCCCTATCGCCAGTGGTTAAACGAAAATTTAGTCAATTTAGATGATTTACCGGCTGTGGAAACTGCGCCACCGGAAACTGCTGTTTCCCTAATTCAACAGCAAACCGCTTTCGGTTACACTTTTGAGGAATTACGTCTTTTATTAGCCCCCATGGGCCGGGATGGAGTGGAAGCAGTGGGTTCCATGGGTTCCGATACACCCCTAGCCGTCTTGTCCGATCGGCCAAAACTGCTTTATGATTACTTTCAGCAGTTATTCGCCCAAGTCACTAACCCCCCGATTGACTCAATTCGCGAAGAAATTATCACCTCTCCCATCACCACTATCGGCGCGGAGAGAAATCTCCTAGATCCGCAGCCGGAAAGCTGTCACCTGATTAAACTTAACTCTCCCATCCTCACTAACGCCCAATTAGCCCGTTTACAGGGCAATAGCGAATTTAAAACCGTGACTATTCCCATTCTCTTCGATCCCACTTCGGGAGTCGAGGGGATGCGTAGCACAATTGAGGCAATTTGTCAAGAGGTGGACGAGGCAATTTTAGCGGGCGCGAGCATTATTATTTTAAGCGATCGAGGTATCGATAAAAATCACGCCCCGATTCCCTCACTGCTGGCGGTTGCCGGTTTACACCACCACCTCATCCGGCAGGGAACCCGTACCCGCGTCGGCCTTGTCCTGGAATCGGGCGAACCCCGGGAAGTGCATCACTACGCCCTTTTACTCGGTTATGGTTGCGGTGCGATTAATCCCTATCTAGCCTTTGCCACCCTCGGCAGTATGATCGAGGAAGGTTTATTGGTAGGAGTTGACCACCAGAGTGCCTGTAAAAACTACATAAAAGCCGCCACCAAGGGCGTAATTAAAGTGGCCTCTAAAATTGGCATTTCCACCCTGCAAAGCTACCGTGGGGCGCAAATATTCGAGGCTATCGGCTTAAATCGATCGGTAGTCGATCGCTATTTTACTTGGACAGCTTCCCGCATTGAAGGGGCCGATTTAGAAATTATTGCCAAAGAATCCCTGCTCAGACATGGCCACGCTTTCCCCGACCGGGACGTTAATGTGCATACCCTCGATATTGGCGGTGAATATCAATGGCGTAAGGACGGGGAAGCCCATCTTTTTAGCCCAGAAACCATTCATAACCTGCAACAAGCGGTAAAATTGGGCAAATACGACCTCTTTAAGCAGTATTCCCAACTGGTCAACCAACAAAATCAAAAATTCTTCACCCTGCGGGGATTATTAACCTTTAAAAACCGGGAAAGTATCCCCATCGAAGAAGTGGAACCGATTGAAGCGATTATGAAACGCTTTAAAACCGGGGCCATGAGTTACGGGTCTATTTCCAAAGAGGCCCACGAATCCCTCGCTATTGCCATGAATCGTATCGGTGGCAAGTCGAACACCGGGGAAGGGGGCGAAGATTCCGAGCGCTACACTTGGACAAATGAACGGGGAGACTCGAAAAATAGTGCCATTAAACAGGTGGCTTCCGGCCGTTTTGGTGTCACCAGTCTTTACCTTTCCCAAGCGCGAGAATTGCAGATAAAAATGGCCCAGGGGGCAAAACCGGGCGAAGGCGGTCAATTACCGGGTAAAAAAGTCTATCCTTGGATTGCCAAAGTCCGTCACTCCACCCCCGGAGTCGGTTTAATCTCTCCCCCACCCCACCACGATATCTACTCGATTGAAGACCTAGCGGAGTTGATTCATGACCTAAAAAATGCCAATCGTGCGGCCAGAGTGAGCGTAAAACTGGTTTCTGAGGTGGGAGTTGGCACAATCGCCGCCGGAGTCGCTAAAGCTCACGCCGACGTGGTTTTAATCTCTGGTTTCGATGGTGGGACCGGTGCCTCACCCCAAACCTCGATTAAACACGCGGGTTTACCTTGGGAGTTGGGACTAGCAGAAACCCATCAAACATTGGTGTTAAATAATCTTCGCAGTCGCATTGCGGTGGAAACCGATGGCCAGATGAAAACCGGCCGCGATGTGGTGGTAGCGACCCTATTGGGGGCCGAAGAATTCGGTTTTTCGACCGCGCCACTGGTGACGTTAGGCTGTATTATGATGCGGGTTTGTCATCTTAATACCTGTCCGGCGGGGGTAGCGACCCAGGATCCGTTATTACGGAAGAATTTCATCGGGGATCCTGAATATACGGTGAATTTCATGAAATTTATCGCCCAGGAAGTGCGGGAAATTATGGCCGAATTGGGATTCCGCACCTTAAATGAAATGGTGGGGCGAACTGATGTATTAGAGCCGAAACAGGCTGTAGAACATTGGAAAGCGAAAGGAATTGACCTAACTCCGATTCTCTATCAACCGGAGGTAGATGCAGAGGTAGGGCGTTATTGTCAGATTCCCCAGGACCACGGTTTAGATAAGTGCTTGGATATAACCGTTTTACTGGATTTATGCAAAGATGCCATTGAAAAAGGCGAAAAAGTCAAGGCGACACTACCGATTAAAAATATTAACCGCGTGGTGGGGACGATTTTAGGCAACGAAATCACTAAACGTCACTGGGAGGGTTTACCCGAAGATACCGTACATCTCCATTTTCAGGGCAGCGCGGGGCAGAGTTTCGGTGCTTTTGTTCCCAAAGGGGTGACACTGGAGTTAGAAGGGGATGCTAATGATTATGTGGGTAAGGGTTTAAGCGGTGGCAAAATCATCGTTTATCCGCCCAAAGGTTCCACTTTTGTGGCCGAGGAGAATATTATCATCGGTAATGTGGCTTTATACGGCGCGACCAGTGGTGAGGTGTATATTTCTGGGGTTGCTGGGGAACGTTTTGGGGTGCGTAACTCTGGGGTGACTACGGTGGTTGAGTCCGTTGGCGACCATGCCTGTGAGTATATGACGGGGGGTAAAGTCGTTGTTTTAGGGCCCACCGGTCGCAATTTCGCCGCCGGGATGAGTGGTGGTGTCGCCTACGTCCTCGATGAGTCGGGGGATTTCGCCACTCGTTGCAATACCCAAATGGTAGCTTTAGAGGCGCTAGAAGGGGAAGAAATCAACGATTTACGCGAGTTAATTCAACGCCATGCTGATTACACCCATAGTCAAAAAGCAGCCCTGGTTTTAGCAAATTGGTCGGAAATGTTGCCCAAGTTTGTTAAAGTAATGCCCAAGGATTATAAGCGGATGTTGCAGTGTATTAAAGAGGCGTTAGATTCTGGTTTAACCGGCGATTCTGCTCTCGATGCGGCTTTTGAAGCCAACGCCCGCGATGTGGCAAGGATTGGCGGTAGTTAGTTAGTACAAAAATATTGTAGGTTAACATAAAGTTAACCTACAATAAAACTACTATAATTAATCCTTATGCAAAGGAAAATTTGAAATGTTAAAATGGTTAACAAAAGCTATAAGCATAATAATAAGTTTAGAAAACTATGCTGCTTTTGCTAATTCATGTCCAGAGGACTGGCCGCAAAGATTAATCAATAACACTTGGTTTGAAGCAATTGGTTTTATCGAAACTCAGCAAGGAAAATATAATTGTCAAGTTTTAGAATCAGGAATTACTAGCGTTTTTTTCGCTATTAAGTGTAATAATGGTTCGGTTATCTATAAAACCGAAGATTTTTGTTATGAAGATGATCCATCTAGAGACAATCCTAATAGAAGATGTGCTGATTTTATATTTCTAATTGATAAAAATGGTTCTGAATTTAAAATGAATTATGAAATAATAATGAATCAGATTTGTAACAATGGGATAATGACTCAGCAACTCAATTTTATTGCTTTTCAATCAAGCTTTAGGTTTAGTGGTTCTGTTATTATCAAATTACGTTATCGTCCTGTCTTAAAGCCAGAAGGTTTTTAGGAGATTAACAAAATGTATAATCTAAATCTGGATCAAAAAGTGCGAGGTAAAAGAATGTTAGAAACTAAAGCTCTGAAAGATATAGAGTTAGCTTTTAGACAGTTTGGCTATGAAGGGGAAGATGTATTCAATGTAATTGCCTATTCTTACATTGATGTTTTTGCCATTGAAACTACTAAAAAGCTCGATAAGATTATTATGAAAGGGCGATGCTTATCAGAAATTGTATTTCAAGACAAGACTCTTCAAGAAATAATTTATTGTCAGATAAAAAAAGATGTCAATGGAAAAAACCTACCTATTTTTTATCAATACTTTTTAGCTAAAAGATTCAGAGACATTACGGGAAAGTTTTTTACCCCACACGCAATAGCAGAACAAATGGTCAGTATGCTTCCTATTAAATCGGATGCTTTAATAATGGATCCTACTTGTGGCAGTGGAACTTTTCTAAAAGAAGCGGGAGAACGTTGGCAATATAAACCTTGTCATCTCATTGCCAATGATGTAGATGAGATGTTGGTCTGTTTAACGGAATTAGTTTTAAGAATAAATACTAACCAAAGTCACAATATTTCTCTATTTACCTCGAATATTTATCGTCCCGATCAAGAAATTCAAACACTATTTGGTCAAGTAGATTACATTGTAGCAAATCCACCGTTTTCACTGCCAATAGACTTGTTAGAATCTCAAAGCGACTTATTCAATTTAGGCTATAGAAATAGCGATGCTCTATTTATTGATTTAGCTCTAGAGTTATTAAAGCCTGACGGACGTTTAGTTTGTCTTTTGCCTCATTCAATTATCTCAAATAAAGAGTATGAAAAGTTACGTCAAAGTGTCGAGAAAAGTTGGTTATTAACTGCCGTTATAATATTACCTGAAGGCGTTTTTCAATCAACTTCAAATACCACGACTCGTGCCGATATTATTGTCTTGGACAAAAAAGGTAAAAATACAATAAATAAAAAGACGATTTTTTCTAATATTTCTTCAATTGGCATCCCCCTGAACAATCAGCAAAAAAAGACAGAAAGCAACGATCTAAAAACATTGCTAGAAAACAAGGAAGTCGCCAAAGTTCTCGGTATTTAAGTATAAAAACAATGAAAAAAAACGGGCATACTTTTTTGACAATAGTAGATACCTGTAAGATAGAAGCAGGTATCTGGAATCCCTATCATTACAAAAAGAATGAATTAGGTTATACTCTATCAGATTTTGTTGATATTCAAAAAATTATCAATCATAAATGCGATATTAGTTTGTGTCATTTTGCACCGATAGAATATAAAAACATTCCAAAAGGAGAACTATTAACCTTTGTCCTAGAAGATAATTATTTGGCAAAAGGACGATATAGTGTTGTCGGTGAACAATCTCTAATTTTTGGCACTATGAGAGCCTATCTTGGCAATGTTTTAGTAACACCAAAAGCAACTTGGATCGAAAAAGATAGTCCCTTATTCTATCCTATTAATTCAGAGTTTGTAGAGATCATACCCAAAGATAACCTACCTTATTTTTGGTGGTGTTATCTCAAATCAGCTTTATTTCTCCATCAAATGCCAGCAGGGAGTGGTGGAACACGTCCAAGAGTAAGCGTAGAGAATTTGGAACAGATACCTGTAAGCGTTCCTACATTGCAAGAACGGACAAAAATAAACTCTAGTTTAATAGTTCTAGCAGAGCAATCTTGGCAAAACCTTCTTACTTGCAGACAGATAATGAAACAGGCAAATTTATCAAATAATTAATGATTATGCCCGATATATCACCACAAGAAATTCAATCACTACGCAATATTTTTAAGTCATTGATTGGCATAAAAATAGATTGGTTGAGTATTCCAGATCAAGCACTAAAAGGATTTGAACCTAGCCAAGTGGCTGTAATTGTTAACACACTTTTAGATGGAGTTTTACCCCAAATTCAATTAATTTCAAATTATCAAAATCAGGAAAAAATTACAAACATTGGACTAGAGAAATCTCCCAGTCAAATTGGAGAACGAGAAAGTTATCCCGACTACATTCATATTTCAGGCAAAAGAGTAGAGTTAAAAGGTTTATTTGTAGATAATAAAACTTTACAACTCAAAAGACCACCGACACCAAGAGAACCATCAGCAAGACTAAAAGAAAATATTACGATTGATAGTATTGATGCCGAAAAAGATGTTTTATTGATTGCAGCTATTCAACTTCAAGAAGAAAATGGTTTTTGTTCACCGTTTATCGTTGACATTGAAGTGTTTTCAATGATCGATTGCATTCGAGCAAGAGATCAACGATTGATAGAAACTGGCGGTAAATGGATTGATAATGTTCCCAAGGTGATTAGTAATAATGGCAGGAAAAAACAAAGGGCAGGGGAAACATTGGCAGATAATGATTATGAAAAAGATACTAATTTTGGTAAATTAAAACGAATACCATATCCGCCACTACAAGATTTTTTAACTAAATGGACTTAAAAGATCATTAATACTTAGGGCTTGCTAAATATCAGTGGAGGTCATGCTAGAAAATGGCTTGGGGTTTTTTTGGCAAAAAAGTGCAAGAAACAAACGTTGAGAAATCGAAATATGGACTCAAAACCCTTGCACTTTCGCTCTTTGATCGCGAAGGTTTACGCTTCGAGGTGTGCGAGATCATTCTATTATTCTGATAATTTTGCCAGTGGGAGATTATTATCGGTAATTAACAATTCTTCCCCTAGTTTGAGATTGTATATCATTTCGGGCAGTTTGGCTTGAGCTTCTTGGAGAGAGACAATCATAATTTTACGGCAAGCGCGAAGATGAAAGGATTTTCTAGGCCGATAATTTCTCGATTCTAACCGATCGAAGCCCGGAAGGTGTAGGCGAACCGAAAACCCTCTCCATTAAGGACTCGTGTTAAACTGATTAATCATGCTATTGTCTAGAAGCGACCTATGCCAAACTTAACCTTAAGCAACGAACAAGTGATCGAATTAGTCAAACAACTCCCCGAAGCACAGCAACAGGAACTATTTAGATTCCTCATCCAGCGTCAGTGGGGAAATATGGAAGCTATAACCGATTACGGAAGCCAACAGGCAAAAATCGTCGCAGCAGAACGCGGCTACGATTGGGATACCATGACGGAAGACGAAAGAGAAGAATTTATCGATGAAATCGTTCATGAGAAGTAGTGATTTATACTGTTGTCTTCGACACAAATATTCTCATATCTGCTGCGCTTTCTAAAAGCGGTAGCCCGAATAGTTGTTTTTCCCTAGCCCAAAGCAAACTGATTCGATCGGTCACTTGTCCAGAGATTTTAGGCGAATTATCCGAAAAACTTCTACTAAAAATCAAATTTCCTGAAGAACGAGTTAGAAAATACATTGAGGAAATTTGTGATGCTTCTAGCATTGTTTCTATAGGTGGAACACTTAGAGCCGTTCCCAATGATCCCGATGACGATATGATCATAGAATGTGCAATCGCTGGCAAGGCTACCCATATTATCACGGGAGACAAACATCTTCTTTCACTGGTTGAATATCAAAATATTCAGATCGTGAAAGCAAAAGATTTTCTGGACTTTTTAGATCAAAATAATAACCATCAATTATGAACTTTACTCAATGGGATTTTATTAAAAGATATTCGCGAAGCAAGATTATCCGCAGGAGACGTGGGAACCTTGGTAGAAAAACATCAAATCGAGGGATTAGAAAGGGGTTATAGTGTCGAGTTTTCCGATAGGTTGAGAAAAACGATCGCCCTACCAAAGACGTTGAATACCGTACCGATCTAAAATAGTATCTACACTAATAATCGGAATATTTTCAACAATGGCTTGAGCTACCAGAAGGCGATCAAAGGGGCCTTTATGATAAAAAGGAAGGGTGATCAGCGCATCCGTATGTTCTGGTGTGATGGCAAGGATATTAAATTGATATTGATTAAGGCATACGTCGATAAAATCTTTGTAAGATTGATGTAAAATGAGTTTACCGATACTGATTTTGATGGCGATTTCCCAATAGGATGCTGGGCTGATTAATATTTCGTTATTTTGGTTAATAATTAGTTGATGGGCGGCGCTACTTAGTGGGGATTCGTTGAGTGTGTACCAAAGCAGAGTATGGGTATCGATTAGACATTTCAATGCAGATACTCCGCGAAGTCTTGTAAGTGTTCTTCATCATCGGCCACGATGGTAATCATTCCTTTACATAGGCCAGGCCCCGGACGTTGGGGAGATGTGGGGGTTTGCCCGATTAATTTGGCTAGTGGGAGATTATTATCGGTAATCAACAATTCTTCCCCCGGTTTGAGATTGTATATCAGTTCGGGCAGTTTGGCTTGAGCTTCTTGGAGAGAGACAATCATAATTTTACGGCAAGCGCGAAGATGAAAGGACTTTCTAGTGGGACTTAGGCATTTTCGGGGAGCAAAAAAGGCTCAAACCATTACGGGACAAAGGGTTAACCTCGATTTATGATTTTCCTTGATCTATCTGGGTTTCAGCGATTTTGGGCTTCTCGAAGTAAATTCCAAGCGGGGATTGGAGTTGAGGCTTTTCTCGATTTGTTTTTTGTCTAAGTCCCATTAGGAGGAACAATTCAGGGAAGTTGGGCGACGGTCGAGCGAGTCGAACCCGTTCCTTTTCGTTTTGTCACCAACGCACCGATCCCCGTAACGAGCAAGATACCGGTAATCCCGCCTGGTTCGGGAACCACCACCACCTGAGTGCCTACGAACTCGCCGAACTGCCGGTGAACTGCGGCGGTGGGGTGAAGTCCATCGTAGAACAAATATTCATCCGGATTCGTGCAAACCGTCGTCAGATCCACACAGGGATCGGTGGTGTTTGTTAAGCTGAAACTACTAGGCGAATTGGTGATCGAGGCAAAATAACTAAAGGTATCGATCTCGATCAGATTGATCGTCGGATCATTGCGAAAAGTTGTCAATGAATTCCGTAAAAGGGCATTAAACTCCACGCTAACCGCCGTGGCCGCTGCGCTCGCCCCCGACACCCCCCGCGTCGCCTCTGGTGACAGCCCTAAATCTGGCAGATTGGGAACCAGGATATGAACAGCCCCTGCACTTTTCAGTCCCCCGATAATCGTAATAAGATCGCCAACTGCCCCCGTCAAGGTTGCGCTCGCCCCAGCACTATCCCCTGCGAGTTTCTGTCCGGCTGCGTCGCGAGCGTTATTACTCCCCCCCCAAACCATGTACAGGGCGCTCGATGGGGCGATTCCCCCCGTACTCGTTTGAAATAGGGCAAATTGGTTTAGTAAGCTGGGAGGAGTCGGCGGGGTGGTTCCCAGAGGCCCAGTTCTTGCGCCCCCGAATGCAAAATTCGTCCCTCCCTCTAGGTACGGAGACGCGCTAACCCCCAGACGGGCTGCCAAGGTTTCCACCCAGGTCGGACCATTGGTCAAGCGACCGCTTTGGTACGCTAGGGAAGGCATCAAAGCACCGAAGGGAACAAGTTGATAGTTCGGGTAGGTGGCGATGGCCACGTTACCGCTATCGGTTAAACTGTCCCCGAAGGCGAAGAGATTACTAAAGGTACTGGCCGAGGCGCTCACCGGAATTGTCGCGAGGGCTAGACCGAGAGAAAGGGCGGGTAGTTTATTTGTTATAGGTAAAGAATCGATTAAATATTGACAACAAGGAAAATAAGTTATAGATAATTTTAGAAGGAGAAACGTCTCCATGACTCAGCAAGTCTGAAATCAGAAAATCTGATATACCATGAGACGATATTTTTTGGAACAGTTCTCTGGTTGATTTTGGGGAAATCACGGGGTCTTTATCTCCGTGAATTAAAAAAATAGGACGATCGATCTGTTGAATAAAATTGATAGGAGAGAGTTGATAGATGAATTTTGCGGATAAGTGTTTTTTGATATCGTCAACAAACTGTTTTCTATAATCACTATTTTTTAAAATGGAATTCAAGATTTTTTGATCTCGATCAGACAATCTTTGATAACCGTGTAAATCCCCAAGTGTATTTTCTACAAGGGCAGGATTGTTTTCTTTGACAATAATTTCTAGAAGAATATTTTTTAGATTTTGAGTGTCCGAAATCACCAAGTTGATAAAGTTATAGAAAAATATCAATAAACCATAGTTGTCTAGATCATAATTTTCTAGACAATATTCTAGTGCTTTACCTAAATCCGAATAACAACCGATTAACAGAATGGAAGAAACGATCGATTGTATCGATTTTGGAGAGATGGCGATTAATCCCTGTCCCCCCGTAAACGATGGGGCAATATAGCCAATTTTTTTTTGATAGAGACAAGAAACGGCTTTTAAACAATCTCTCTGGTGCTTGATTGTTTCTGGAGTAATGAGCAATTGCTTAACTTCTGCGAATTCTGGGACAATCACTCGATAACCAACTGAAGCTAGAATTTTTGCTAATTGTTGAATGCGGGGATCTTCAATTCCCCTTGTATTCATGCCGTGTTGTAGGAATAATACTGGTAGATCTTCACTCTTGAAAGGGCTATAAGTTTTAGTGATAAATTTTTGAAATTCTGTCGCTAGTAAAAAATGTTCTTCGTGAATGAATGGAACAGGAAGAAAGCCGATAAATCTCAGGAGAAATATCAAGCCTTTGTACTGATTTGACAAGTGATAAAGTTTCATTAATTTTTAAGATTTAGTCATTTATTTTTTCAATATTCAGTAGTTAAAATTATTCGTCAGTTAAAATTATTCGTCTTGATAGTTTAAAAACAGATAAATGGCTAGTCCCGTCAATATGGGAAAAAGTATCCATGTTTCGATGTTAGAAGTATTGAGAAAGAAGGTTCGATTGAGTACATCGGTTAGTCCATAGCCAATCCACAGAGAAACACCAATCGTCACAATTGTTATAATAAGCATCCAATATTTCTGTTTTTGTTGAATCGTTTGATAAAGAGTAGCGAAAAATAAAATGGGAATCACTAAATACAAGAAAGTGTCTAACTGTTGCATCCATTGTAAATTATTGTAGCCAAACAAAATATTTTTGGTTTTTATGATATAATAAAGTCTAAAGGGAGTCCAAAACACAACCATTATTTGAGCAATTACTAAATACTCAAAATATCGAATTTGATTATAAAACTTTCTGGGATCTTGATTCTGTACCCACAGAACGAAAAAGGTTAAAACCGTAAAAGTAATCGCCAAAAAAGTATACCCGTAAAACCAACGACTCCGAGAAACCCAATTTTTTTGTCCTTTCCAAGTCGTCGAATAATCTAAACCGATTTCCATCAGTTTATGGAAACCTTTCGCTTGCTCTTCCGTGATCTGATTATCATTTTTAAGCGCAATATAGTTAGACAAGGATTCTTCAAGGATCGCCTTACTGATCACGAGGTGATCTTTCTGAAAAATCTTTCGCGTATCTAGAATATCTTTCGGTATTGTTTGAATATCGGCGATCGTGTTTTTGTTCAAGGTCGATAGATCGATACTTGCTTGAGCCGTTTTATTAAGCTCTAATAGAAACATATTGGAACCACTCATCTCTATCACAAGAAGTACGACAGAGATAGCTAACATTGCTAATATGCCTAATTGTAAACCTCGGTCTGTTCTGTTGATAATTTGCGTAAAACTTTTATAAATAAGCCATAGAGCCGCCCAAAACATAAAAAGAGGATAGAGGATAATATGAGGATATAGCTTCGCGTAGAATATAGCTTTATCCCAACCAAATTCATAAAGGATGCTGAGAGGTAAACCGAAGACTCCTATTATTCCCCCTATAATTAGGAGAATACGACATTTAGGAGACAATTCAGACTCGGATAAAAACTCTTTCCAGGTGGCTAAGGGAACTGCGGGGTTAGGAACGATAACGGGTAGCCAATGTACTCCAGGAAATTTCTCTGGTTTATCATAGGTTTTTTGCAGATGTTGTCGTGCGTTACCCACCGAGACAAATAAAGATTTGTTTCGGGAGAAGGAATCGAGGAAATATTTCAGGAAATCGATCGCCATCTGATTATCAATTTCCTCTTTCATCACGATACTTTGCGGTAAGCGTAACTCTGCTAATTGAGCGGCAATTCCCAAGCCATCACAAGAGTTAAAAATCGCTAGATACAGTCCGTTTTGTATAGCAACTTCCAACTGTTCTTTTATATCATCAATAGTGATGCTCTCCCGCTCATTGAGATGTAAAACTCCTTTCCCTTCATCGTTAGTTTCACTATGGCCAGAATAGAAAATAATATTCCAGCCTTTAGGTTCAACTAATACATTTTTCAATTCATCTAAGGTTGGCTGTTCTAAAGGTTCTAGTATCGCACCATGTTCTCGGACTCTGTTCAGTAATTTTGAGTCCTCATCGAGGGTAATGTTGTCATCGGAACCTAATATCATCAAGATGCGAACTTGGGGATGTTGTCTAATCTTTCCCCATCCTTTAGGGGGTTCATATTCTGGGGGGCCGATAGCGATTTCCGCTTGAGGGTAGTGTTGAGATAATAAATCCCAAGCTTGCCAAGGAAGTTGTTTTAAGATAGGATCATCGGTTTGAATAGTAACTTGAATTTCGGCTTCTGATTTATCAAGGCCTTGAGTTAGCCAACCCCGAACCTTTGACCAATCTTCCCCCGAGTTAAGCCAGTTGTTCAATTCGGTGGTTAAACTTTGATAGGATTCCCAACAATTATTATAATTCTTGTCATACGAATCATTTATGAAAAAAGCATCATCATCGTCTTCATTCTCAACGATGTTCTGATTATTTTCATCATCCCCTGTTCTTCTAGTATTACGAGAATGATAATTACGATTGACTATATGATTGAAGGCTTGTTGCCATCGCTCAAGAGACTCAATTAGTGTATCTGGATAAAATGGAACAGAAAGTCTTCTACGGATTCTGGACGAGTTAGAATCCTTGCTGATTCTGACCTCGAGCAAAAAAGATTGCGTATCTTGTGTAACTATATTGAATTCAACTTCCTGCGTCATGGAAATTTTTTCCTTTTGTAATCGCTCATCGCCAATTCAAAAATGAAGCTCTAAATCAATTACTGGGAAAGCTTTCCGAATGAGTTTTTCCATTAAAAGTGATCTTGACTTGATAGAGTTTACCGTTTTGTCTGGCAAACTCTAGTTTTTCCAGATCCAAAATAGCGGGTTTCGGAGGAAGTGTTAGCCAATTATCCCCTTGTTTTGCGGTCGCCGAGGTTAACATTTTGCCAGAGGGAGCTAGTAAGGCGAATTCCAACCCAGAAGGTAAACTTCTAATATTTCCGACAGGAATTAACTCAAAAGACACCTTAAATTTATTTTGTTCATTCTCCTGTTGCCGGATGTCAACCATCAAAGCAAAGTCCCGTCCATCTATGCTAATTAACTTTCCTTTATTTAACAGCATTGCCGAGGAATCAAGAGATGACTGACTGATCCTTCGAGATCTTCCACTTCGTCCACTGGCTGTTAAGACTTTTTCTGATTCTAGCCAATCAGAAGCTAAAAGTTTTTCGATTCGTATAATTTGTTCAATTCGTTGTTGAAGCGAAATAGAATCGAATACATCTATCAAATCTTCCAAGGGTTGTAATTGCTCAAGGGAAACTGGTTCCGCAGCCACTTTTCTGACAAAACCTAATAGATTTGCCATTTTCTCTTTTTCGTCGATCTCTACTATGACGTAGGCGATTCTGTCTTCCCAAACCTCCGGGGGAACATAGCAAACCTTTTCCCCAGGCCGGATAGGACGACATTCTAACTTCCCTAATCCCTTGATCTCTAAATCCGCTACATCCATGAGGATTCGAGTGCTACTGTTCCAGCTATCACTATTCTCAAAATCCGTCTCTACACTCAATAAATTACAACAATAAAAACCAACGGCACGGACAGCTAAGGTATTGAGCAAAACCTGACCAGCTTTGGCGGTATTTTTCTGTTGTCCGCTAAACTCTCTAGCACAGTTAAAATCCGACATTCCCAAAGGTACTGGAAAAGTTAATTGTTCGTTTTCGATGCTCATGGTCAGGATATCCTATGCTTCAATTGGTTTTTATTGGTTACATTAAGTGTCAAGATTTTCTCGAAAGATTGGCTTAAATTTTTGAATATTGCGTTGATAAAAAGCCGAGATGACTGGAACGGGTATCTTCCATTCTTCGGATAAATCTTTCCACGATCGCCCATCGATTCTGCCAAGTGCGATCGCCTGAAAATTCGCTTCCTCATGATTTCCAATGTGAGCTTTCCTGAATTGTCCAGTGGGATCTTGCTCAATTAGTTCTCTGAGTTTTTCATATTCTCTATGACGAGGATGAGCAGTTTCGGGTTGCTCTAACTTGTCTAGGGGAGTCGTACTAGATGGATCATTATTTTGATATACAGGTTGATCAAGAGATTCATCCCGAACTCGTTTCTTTTTGTTGTTTTCTTGAACAAGACGACCCATTACATACTTGTCGCAGAGGTCTAGAAACCGATAGCGGAGTGTTTCCCGAAACCAATGTAAAATATGACCTTGAGCGGGATCGTATTCGTCAATCTTCTTATACAAGCGGATAAAGGTTTCCTGGATAGCTTCGTCCTGTAGCTCCCTATAGATAGAATAGGGTAACTGATAGCGGTTTTGACAACTTGGCTGGGATTGCAGGATCGCGTTCGTTAGCTTGGTTAAGTATTTCAGCCTATCCTTACTGCCTTTAGGATAACTTTTCGCCTTTAGTTCTAATTCATCTACTATCCTCTCTAGATCATCCATTTTTATTATCCAAATTCTTGATCGCTGATGCTCGATGTGTCTCCTCTCTGTTATAGCAAACAGGGAGAGCTCTTTTGGGAACGGCGATCGAGCTATGCGAGTCATGTTTCAACCTCCCCCCACTTCTACCACTTTATTAGAAAACTGTACTTTAGCGATCGTGTTGACAGCCCCCGGAGAGATTTGTAAACTTCTGGAGATTTGTACGGTGGATTGCCCTCTAATCACGAATTCCTCGAAAATCCCCCGAAAATCCTGAGTACACTCCCGATAGAATTGACCTATCTCTGCGTTATCGGTAAGGCCGAAAAATTTGATAATCTCCTCCCAAGATTTATTATCTCGTCGCTGTAAAGCGATCGCCTGAAAATTCGCTTCTGGGGTTTGCCAGAATTTTTCTTTGAATCGTCCTCGGGGATCTTGTTCGATTACCTCCCATAGATCTTCCCAGTTTTCGATCGAGGCTACATCCGACGGAGCGATCGGGGTGTATGGATTGATCGTACTACTATTCTGTTGTACAAATATCCCATTCACCCACTCTAAGAATAAAGATTCTTGCGGATTGTACTCATCAATGTTTAACAAAACCGAAGTTAACGTTTTCTGTAGAGCTTCATTCCATATTTCGTGTGCTAGAGGGGAAGAAGTAAGGGAAACGGAAGGGTATATGATCTTCTGCTTGTATATTCCGACTATTTCCCTCACTATTTTGGTTACGCATCTAATTCTATCTTTGCTATTTTTTGGGTAATTTTGGGCATTTCTAATTAACTCTTGAAGGGTTTGCTCCGATCGGTTCAGCGCAACTTCAATCAGTGCTAGTCTTGCGTCGATTGCCCCTCGTTGCTGAAGGTCGTTCTCTAATTTTTCACTCAGTCCAAGATTATTAATAAATAAAGTGTTCGTTACCTTTGCACCGCTTAGATTAGTCCCGCTGAGATTAGCCCCACTGAGATTAGCCCCACTGAGATTAGCCCCACTGAGATTAGCGTTACTAAGATCGGTTCCGTTCAGGTTAGTGTTACTTAAATCCGCTTCGCTAAAGTTTGCCCCACTTAAATTATCGCTACTTAAATCTACCCCACTTAAATCAACTCCGATAAAGTCTTCCGCGAGGTTCAAACCAACAATTGTAGCCCTTTTGGAAAATTTATCCGTTTTCGTCGTTTTCAATTTTTCGACCACTTCCTGAAGGTATCGATTTATTTCGTCATCACATCTTTCGGCAACCATTAGATAACTCCTTTTTTTGTGGTTACTTGAAACAATCACTTAGAAACAGTAGAAACAATAGAATAGCTCAAATAATCACAATCTCTAAAATTGTTTTGTAAAATAAATTTAGCAACACTCCTTTCTATCATCGTAGCCGCTTCTTTTTCTGTCAGATCAAGATTTTCAAGCACTTTTAAGAGTCCAGTTCCTTTAAGTATTTTTATATCCTCTAATTCAGGTTTTTGAAATGTGCAGACAACTGTACAGGGATTTTTCGTTACATCAATAGTGGCCAAGGTTTCTTTTTTAAGTAATCCCTTTAGTACCTCCCCCGTAAGTGTAAAAATCCAGATCGGATCACTTTCTCCCCCTGCCGTTTCCACAACATATTTTTTGTCTTGATATTCTTCTGATCTTTTTCGACCAATTTTTTTCTCTGCCCCTAAGCTACCTCCTATTTTGGGTTTGACAGACACATTAACTTCACCTTTAACACCGAACTGCATTTCATTCGTGACTTCATCTTTTACCTGAACATCACGTTCTAGCGGCAAAGGGTTGAATAACTGCATATTATCTAAAGAAACTTTTCCGTTTTCTATAACAGCCTGTAATTTACCTTTATTTAAGCCAATTTTTATTTCTCCATAATATGTTGTTTTTATTGTGTGTGTACCAAATCGAATAGTGGCTACAAGGTCAATTTGTTTAGGCTTGAATAGTTTAAGGATAGGATTTTCTTTCTGTTCGACTTTCATTTCCATGCGTAGCCAGTCAGGAAATGGATTATGGTGTGGGGAGGAATTGGTCATCGGGGATACATCTCGATTGGATGGCAGTGATCGGTAGTATGACTCGATTGTACCGGTTTTTCCCCATCACGCACCCTTTTTTTCTCTGTCTCCCCACCGAGCCGATCCCGAAAGAACCCGCAAACCCGATCGACGCGAGATCAGTAAGAGAAAATTGCCCCGAAGTCCCACTTCCTTACTATGTTACATTCTGATTGCAAGCCTTCCCAGGCGCAAGCCTTGCTGGGCTTAGGGCTTACGCCCTTTCTTCGATCGGATTCGCCGATCACGATAACGCCAAGAGAGCCTAAACCTTAACCCTTGTTAGATATTGTTTAATTTCCTCCCCTCAACCACACACCAGCTATCCCCAAGGCAACATACATAAACCCAAAGCCAATCAAAGGAGGGTTCGCGTTAAATAGCCCGATGGCAATTAACACAACCCCAAATAAAAATAAAAATGGACCGAAGAGAAACAAGAGGAACCAAGAAAGGAAGAGGCCAGCAATCACATACACTACCTACCGAATTTTTACCGAATTTCCTACCGCCCTACTCTCCTATCTGACCTGTGACCGGCGATTACGCAAACGAATCTTAAGAAACCATGAAGTCTTTTTCGGTAGGCCGATTTAGAATTGAATCAATCCCTGACGCTCGATAACAACTCCCAAAGAAATAGTCATGGCTTGATATAGATCTCCAAAGTTACCGATCGAATGAGTCGAGGTAGCGTATCGACTAATCGAAGACAGTTGGGAACTAGCCGAACTCCCTACACCGATCACTGACAAACAAAGATTAGAGTTCAGAAAATAACTCAGATCTTGTAACCTAGTATTCGAGTTATTATCACCCCCGTCCGTGATAGCGAGGACAAGTTTTAAATATTGATAGGGAAGATAGCTGTCCATTGTTACCAACTCGGAAGAGGCGATTTTAATCGCATCGTATAGAGCGGTACTACCACCATCATTTCGTAGGTTATTAACCCACTGACATAGGGCGGCTACATGACTTTCGTTGTCCATTTTAACCACATTTAAAGGCTGAGGCGGTCCGAAAATATTTCGACGATCTTTAAAAGCGGTAACGGATACAAAATCGGAAGGTAAACCGGGTAAAGATCGACCTCGTAGATGAGTGGCGACCAGAAATTTGATTAGTTGATCCTTGCCAATCGCAAAATCTCGATTGGAAATGGAGGCCGTACAATCGACGGTAACTCCTAGTAGCCAAGGGACGGGAATTTGGAAAGCTTGTACTTCTCTATGATATAAATGCATTGGGTAAGCCTCTACTCGTTTTTTCTTTTGCCAATGGACACCTATGGTGGAAGATTTTCAGAAAAAAGGAACTTTGAACTTTGAATCTCCCTTGTTTTTCTATCGTTAGTTTTCATAAGAACTATGCAAAATCGATCATAAAGTTTTGTCAAAAATTGACACGAACCTCTGAGAAACGATAGTTCACAGCCGAATGGGCATTTCCGCTACGGGGAGTGAGCGGTAAGCATTTAGCCACGAATTCTCTAGGAACAAGGAAAATCTACTTTCCCCCCCCTATTCGTATATCTAAGCGAGTCTGGACAAATACGCGAAAACCAATAGTAAGAAATTCTCAAGTCTTCCGAAAAAAAGCGAGGTCAGGAGACCTGTAAAGCTTGTAATCCTCGACGTGGACTACGGGGTTTACTTCTGAGAGGGGGACAAGCGAGCTAGAAGGTAGATAGGGCAAGCGATATAGCTCTTTGTCCTTTGATGTAATCCTTCAACCGATAGCGGCTAATTTGCATTAGCTCTTCTATATTTTTTGGGAACATTTGATGTAGCTGGAGCCAATGATAGAGATGTTGACCCACATAAAAACTGCTGTGTCTGCGTTGACCTTTATATCTTTTTTCGGGTCTTGTGACATATTTTTGGATTCCCATATCCTTAATTTTTTTCCCTTGCATTATGGCACTTGTATAGGCGATAGCTATAACAATTATCAGCTTTGATAAGTATTGCGGTGCTAATTGAGAACCTTCTAAGCTATAGCCTCCCGACTTAAAATCTCGGAACATCTCC
>NZ_JACJSW010000037.1:0-11251 GCF_014698375.1 Microcystis flos-aquae FACHB-1344
TTTTTTGCTTACCTCCACCTTAATTCCTTCTTTCAAAACTATACCTATCAATCGTTTCCCCTTTTTTTAAGTTTCTTCTCTTTTTGTTAAGAAAGATCTGACTAATGGATAGCTTGATAAGGGGGGTGCCGATAGGCGGGGGAATCTGAAAGTTTTTAACACCTACCTACTTAACCTCTCTTGCTAGTCAAAACCTTAGTCTCCATTAAGATGCACTGCACCAACTTTTTGATAGAGAATATGTAGAGCCTCAGCAGCTTGTCTTGCTAGGGCGTACCATTCAGGGTTTTGTACACAAGCTGGATGGGAAACAATAAAACGCTCCAAGGAATCACTAACCATCGCTGTTCTGTCAAGTAACTCATGACATCCGAATGTACCCGGTTTGAATTGCTCAAGAACTTGTTGTTCTTGTTCTTGGAGGAAGTCTTTTAACTCTTCTTGACGCTCTATTTCAATAGCGTTATCCTTAACCACAACCATACTATTCAATTCAGTCATTCAACCCTCCAATTCAGCTTGCCGTAGAATGTTTTTGTAAGTTCCGATAGGTATATCATCTGACAGTTTACAAGGAACGGTAACTTTACTCAGCTTGACAGGGTGTTTAAACTGACGATGGCTTCCTTTTTGCGAAACTTGCAACCAACCATCATCAATTAGGCGACGGATAACCTCACGAACCCTCATACCCTTAATTTTAACCTACACTTATCTTATCGAAAATTTGGGTTTAAAACCCCGTCCTTTTAGGACGGCTTTAAGCTACAATGGAAAATGAAGTCAACTTCTTAAAGAAGTCGGGTATCTGAAATCATCACAGAAGAGGAGAAATAACAAGAAGGATTTCCTAGACTGTGAACCTTAAGATTGTTACAAGATGCTAAAATTAGGAAAACCTGCTAAAATCAGGATATGCCAGCTAAAGATACCTTTCACCATGCTGTCCGAAATGCACTCATAAAAGCAGGTTGGACGATTACCCATGATCCTTTTACCCTAGAGTTTGAAGATGTTAACTTTTATGTGGACTTAGGTGCAGAAAAAGTTATTGCAGCACAAAAAGAACGAGAAAAAGTTGCCATTGAAATCAAAAGTTTCTTAAGAGATTCAATTGTTACAGAACTACATTTAGCCTGTGGACAATATCTTAACTACCGTTTTGCTCTTTCAGAAATTGAACCTGATAGAACCCTATACTTAGCCATCCCTAATGATACTTATGAAGTGTTTTGTCATAGCCGTTTTGTTCAAAGAATTCTAGAACATTATCAAATCAAAATTATTGTCTATAACCCTGAAATAGAGGAGATCGTAGAATGGCAATCAACTACAGTGAATTAGTTAAATCCCTAATTGAAGAACAAGCTAAAATTCAGCAGTCTAGTGAAATTTCCCTAGAAATAATCTTTGACGATCTGAGAAAACATTATTTATTAGTACAAGTTGGTTGGCATAATAATCATTGGATTTATGGATGTCTTTTACATTTAGATATTATTAACAACAAAGTTTATATTCAACAGAACAACACAGAAATTTCGGTGGCTGAAAAGTTAGTTGAACTAGGAATTCCTAAAACAGATATTGTCATCGGATTTCACTCTCCATTTAAACGAAAATTCACAGAATATGCCATTAATTAGGAGTACAAATAAAATGGAAAAACAAATTATAAAACATTAGAATTACCAATAGAATTAATTCAAGAAACTAAAAAAATAATTCAATCAGGAAAAGCAAACAGCTTTGACGAATTTGTTGCTTTAGTATTAAAGTATGAACTTTTAAACCTAGAGCAAGCTGAAAATCAAATAGATTTAAAAGTCAGAAGCATTTTCAGAAGCTCCCATCTGGGAACTAGGAGAGAATCCAGTTATCGGTGGTGTGACTAATGCTTCAGAAAAACTACAAACCCTCACCCCACAACAACAGCAATCAGTAATAGATTTTATTGAATTCTTGCAATTTAAGGCACAGAAGACAGAAATTACTGAAGAAGAAGAACCGATTTCTGCTTATGAATCAGCTAAAGATTTAGTCGGGTGTGTGGTGTGTGGAAAGTGGAATAGGTGATCTATCTTATAATAAAAAATACCTTAAAAGTCCAGCAAAAAAATGACAGATTTAATAATCTCGGAGAGAAATAATTGATTTAATTATTCCTGATTGAGATATAATTATTAAAACCCCCAAGAGAATTAACCCATGACACAAGCAACCACCCCCTCACAAATGAAATTTCCTTAGATTTAGTCTCCATTGCCCCAAAACCACAGCAAATATAGAGCTTAACCAGTTGAAGTGACTTCTGACAAGATACTCGAACAAGTACGAGAAGCAGCAGCCAAAAGACTTCTGTTTCTTCCCCATACTATTGGGCAGATGTCACGAGGCGATCGCATGATGACAACAACCGAGATCGAAACTGTTGTCATGACAGGTGAACTGATAGAAAGCTATCCTGAAGATGTGAGGGGACAAAGTTGTTTAATATTAGGATTTGGAGAAAATAGCAGACCGATTCATGTCGTCTGTGCTCCCAAAGACGAATATTTGGCGATTATTACTGCCTACCTTCCCGATCCATCAAAGTGGTCATCTAATTTTAGAAGGAGACGTTAGAATGGAATGCCTCTGCTGCAAGGGACAAATGAAACGGGGAACTGCTCCCTTTGCCATTGATCGCAACGGATACCATCTTTCTTGGGATGCTGTCCCTGCTTGGGTGTGCGAACAGTGTGGCGAAGTCCTTTTTGAAGCTCGTGAAGTCAATTTAATTCAAGAAACTCTCTCTATTCTAGATCGTGAAACTGCCGTCTTAGTTGAGCAAGCTTTATCCTAAACTACTATGAAAATACAAGGAATTATCAAAGGCAATACTATCGAGCTATTAGAGGATTTATCTCTTCCTAATGGCGTAAAAATTTCTCGGTCAATTCCTGATAATTTAATTCCTAAAAAAGTATTATGGGAACAAATTGAAACCTCAATCGGAGTCTGGAAAAATCAACCAGAACTCGATGATATATTTTCTGAAATTGACCGAGAGCGCCATAGATCATAGTTCAATCAAGGCAGCAGAGACAATGATTGAGTAGGTGGTATAATGTGAAATTACCCAATCCTAAAAATACCATTATTGATGATAACAAATTGACCGGTTATGCCCTGAATCTAAATCATTCAGATGGACAGCATAAAGCCAGGGTTTTTAAATCCGTCTTAAACTTAGATATTAATAACGTTCAATTTCTTAAAAATGCACTCTTAGAAGCAGTTAAAACCTATGATGCTATTCCTGACAAAATCAATCAATATGGACAAAAGTATGTTATTGATTTTCCCCTGACTCATCAAAACAAAACCGCCATTATTCACAGTGTTTGGATCATCAGAAATGACGAAAACTTTCCCCGCTTAGTGACTTGTTATGTACTTTAAGGAGATAATCAAATGAAACTCTTAGATGTAGTTGCCTTATTAGAAGACTTACCCCAATTAGGATTATATTGCGGACAAGTCGGAACAATTGTAGAAGTTTATGAACCCACAGTTTTTGAAGTGGAATTTAGCGACACATCAGGACGTGCTTATGCTATCGAAACCTTACAAGAAAATCAACTAATGTTATTACATCATTCTCCCTTAGAACCTAAAAATTTAGCTGTAAATATAGGGTAAATTTTCTTAAAAAACATTATTCATATAACAATTATCTTATGGATATCGAACTATGCCTACCCACGACATCATCGACAATCGCCAGCAAAAATTAGTCGATAACATCAACCAAATTCTCCACTCTTCAGAAGCCGCTCATTTTGCCGTCGGTTACTTTTTCCTCTCCGGCTTTACTGCGATCGCACCTCGTCTCGCCACTATCCAACAAATGCGCCTCCTGATTGGCAACACCAGCAACAGGGAAACCATCGAACAATTAGCAGAAGGCTACCGCCGCTTAGAATTAATTAAAGACCATCTAGAGGCACAAGAATATCCCAAACGGACAGAACGCAAGCAGATGGCAACAGAAACCGCCGACAATATTCGTTCCAGCGTCGAACTGATGGACCAAACAGATCAAGCAGAAACCTTAGTAAAAAATCTGGTTCTTATGATTGAAGAAAAACGCCTTCAGGTGCGAGTTTATACTAAAGGGCGACTCCACGCTAAAGCCTATATCTTCGACTACGGGACAATTTATAACCAGCAGGGACAACCTTTGGAACGTCAAGAAAAAGGCCTTGCTATCGTTGGTTCTTCTAACCTTACTTTATCAGGAATTTCCCACAATACCGAACTTAATGTTATCGTTCACGGTAATGAAAATCATGCCAGTTTAACAGAATGGTTTAACCAACTTTGGCAGGAAGCAACAGAATTTGATGAAACACTGATGCAGTCTTTACAACAGTCTTGGGCGATGATGCCAGTACGTCCCTACGACATCTATATGAAAACTCTCTATATGCTCGTGCGCGATCGATTGACAGAAGAAACTGCCAGAGAAATGATGATAGATAACGAAATTACCGAGAAACTAGCAGACTTTCAAAAAGTAGCAGTTAACCAAGCTGTTAAACTCATCCGCGAGTATGGGGGTTGTTTCGTTTCCGATGTGGTAGGACTAGGAAAAAGCTTTATTGGTGCTGCCATTGTCAAACGCTTTGAACAAGTAGAAAAATCCCGCCCCCTCATTATTTGTCCAGCGCCACTGGTGGAAATGTGGGAACGCTACAACGAAATTTATCAACTTAACGCCCGCGTTTTATCGATGGGATTCCTGCGGGAAGATGAAACCAGTGGCATCAGAGTTTTATTAGAAGATTTTAAATACAAAGATCGAGATTTTATCTTAATTGATGAAAGTCATAACCTGCGGAATGTTGCAACCCAAAAATATAAAATTGTCGAAGCCTTTTTAGCAGCTGGGAGACAATGCTGTTTTCTGACAGCAACTCCTCGTAATAAAAGTGCTTGGGATATTTATCATCAGATTAAACTTTTTCATCAAGATGATAAGACAGATTTACCCATAGATCCGCCCGATCTAAAAGAATATTTTCGATTAGTAGAGAAAGGGGAAAAACAGTTACCTGACTTGTTATCTAACATCTTGATCCGGCGCACTCGCAACCACATTTTACGCTGGTACGGCTTTGATGCCAAGACTCATAAACCCGTAGATGCAGACAATTTCAAGGATTATTTAAACGGAAATCAACGCGCTTACGTTATTGTGGGTGGTAAGCATCAGTTTTTTCCCAAAAGAGAACTACAAACCATTGAATATAGTATTGAAGATACCTATCAAGGACTTTACCAAGAACTGCGCCAATATTTAGGGAAATCTCGCCAACGACAACCAGCCAACCCTCGTAAAAATGAACTTTGCTATGCTCGTTATGGTTGGGGAAATTATGTATTACAAAATAAGCGCAAACAAGAACCATTACTCAGTTTACAAACTGGGGGAGCAAATTTAAGAGGACTGATGCGAGTTCTGCTATTCAAACGCTTTGAATCTAGCGTTTATGCTTTCCAACAAACTGTTAAGAAATTACTGCAAGTCCATCAACGCTTTCGAGAAGCTTTACGCCAAGGAATTATCCCCGCCGGAGAAGAAGCTCAAGCAATTCTCTATGAGCCAAACAATGGGGAAGAACAAGACATTATCGATGCTTTGCGTCAGGCATCTGGGAAGTATGATCTAGCTGATTTTGATGCCACAATATTACAGAAACATCTTGAGCATGACATCCAATTGCTAGAGAAAATTTTGCACTTAGTTGAGCCAATTACTCCAGACAAAGATGCGAAATTACAAACCCTTAAAAGCTGGTTGAATAAACCTCCGCTGCAGGATAGCAAGTGCCTCATCTTTACTCAGTATGCTGATACCGCCTATTACTTATATCAAAACCTCAATCCTAACGGCGATCGAGACGATCTAGAAGTCATCTACAGTGGCGATAAAAATAAGGCGCGGGTAGTGGGAAGATTTGCCCCCAAAGCCAACAAATACTATAAATTACAACAGGGAGAGTCGGAAATCAAAACTTTAATTGCTACCGATGTTTTAGCCGAAGGTTTAAACCTACAAGATGGCAACCTGATTATTAATTATGACCTGCATTGGAATCCCGTCCGACTTATTCAAAGGTTTGGTCGGATTGATCGGATTGGCAGCGAGAATGATGTGGTTTACGGCTTTAATTTTCTCCCAGAGACGGGATTAGAGCGGAATCTAGGATTACGACAAAAACTCAAAAACCGCATTCAAGAAATTCACGAAACCATCGGTGAGGATGCGGCAATTCTCGACCCAACGGAACAGCTTAACGAAGAGGCTATGTATGCGATTTATGAAAAAAGTGGTAGTCATCAATTAAGTTTGTTTGAAGATGAGGGAGAATTTCTCGACCTCAATGAAGCCGAAGAAATTCTCAGACAACTCCAGCGAGAAAATCCGGCTGAATACGAACGGATAGCTAACCTGCCTCATGGCATCCGAACGGCTCGCTTTTCTCTCAATAAGGGCATAATTGTCTTCTGTGAAGCTTCTTACCCGAACCGCAAAGATTGGAAGGGCTACCAGCAATTATATTGGCTCGATGAACAGGGAGAGATCAGATCAAAAGATACTGCCCGCATTTTAGGAATGCTCAAAACCAACCCAGAAGAAGCAGCACTGCCGCTGCCCAAAAATTACAACCAAGCAGTCATGCAAGTCAAGGTGAAATTTGCCCAAGAAGTCCAACACCGCCAATCGGAACGGGAGTACAGCCGTTCTCTGACTCAAGCACAGCGCTACGTCCTGCGAGAATTGGGACTACTGTTCAAAACCACGCAGGATGAAGAAATCCGCAAGCAGGTTAACCTATTAGAACAGGCCTTTCGCCAACCGATTACCACTGTACTCAAGCGCGAGTTAAACCTGATTAAGCGCCGTAGCCTGACAGGAGAAGCTTTGTTTAGCGAACTGAAGAAATTATATAGCCAACATGAGATGCGGGACTGGTTAGATCGCCGTCGCTTGCAAGGTGAGGAGCAACCAATTCCCATCATTATTTGCAGTCAGGCTTTAGTTTAGAAACGGCGATCGGTCAAGGTATAGGATTAAGTTAGGGGCAAAAATCCCCCAGCACCATCTCTAAAGTAGTGAGAAAAAGCTACAATTAATCAATCCTAAAATACCGGGAAAAGTCATGACAGCCCTAGACATTATCCCAGAAGTTACCTGTCCCCCCACAGATTTATGGAGTGATGAACCACCATTGGAAAGTGATCTACACCTGCAACAGATCATCATTCTCCTTAGTTGTCTAGAATTATTATGGCGCGAGAGGAGTGATTACTACGCTTCGGGAAATCTGACCATCTACTACAACGAGGAACAACTGAAAAAACGCAATTTCTGTGGTCCTGATTTTTTTGTGGTTTTAGATACCGAAAAACGTCCCCGCAAAAGTTGGGTAGTTTGGGGAGAACAGGGTAAATATCCCGATGTAATTGTCGAGATTCTCTCCGATTCTACGGCCAATATTGACCGCAATAACAAGAAAATTCTCTATCAGAATACCTTTCGCACTCCTAATTATTTTTGGTTCGATCCTAATACGTTAGAATTGCAAGGATTTAGACTAATTGGGGGACAATATCAAGCCATTTCTCCCAATGACCAAGGTTATTTATGGAGTGAACAGTTAGGATTATATTTAGGGATATTTGACAGTAAACTGCGTTATTTTACCGCCGATGGTCAATTAGTCCCCACTCCTCAAGAAGCCGAATTAGAGCAACGACAGGCAAAAGAACAGGCTCTTTTAGAAAAAGAAAGGGAACGACAAGCTAAGGAAAAATTAGCGGCAAAATTGCGAGAATTAGGCATCGATCCCGATACAATTTAGGGGAAATCTGATCGGTAGGGTTTGAAGACAAAATAACAAACCCTGCTATAAGATTAAAAAGCAAAATTATTTTCTAGTAGCTATGGTGACAGCAGCGCCCCTAGTGGGTGTAATTATGGGCAGTGATTCCGACTTACCCACCATGAAAGAAGCGATCGCAGTTTTAGCGGCCTTTCAGATTAGCCACGAAGTCGCCATCGTCTCAGCCCATCGTACCCCAGAAAAAATGTTTGAATACGGCAAAAACGCTCATAATAGGGGAATAAAAGTGATTATCGCCGGAGCCGGCGGCGCTGCCCATTTACCCGGGATGGTAGCATCTCTAACTCCCTTACCCGTGATTGGAGTTCCCGTAGTCACGCGCACTTTACAAGGGTTAGACTCTCTCTATTCAATTGTACAGATGCCCGCAGGCATTCCCGTGGCCACGGTGGCGATCGGTAATGCCAAAAATGCCGGACTTTTAGCGGTTCAAATTCTCGCCACCAGTAATACTGATCTTTTAGAGCAAGTTATCGCCTATCGTCAATCCCTCACCGATTCCGTCCTCGAAAAACAAAGCAATCTTCAACGACTAGGCTATCAAGACTATCTAGAGCAGAGTTCACCTAAGTAGGGTAGATTGAGAAAAGATTAAGTAACAAATTATGAAGTAATTATGCGTTGGATCACCGCTTGTGTATTGAGTCTATTGCTCTTTTTTGCCCTACCCATAGCGGCTTATGCCGATAGCCCGACTATTAGCGAAGAACAGATTAGAGAAGGGGAAGTTATCGCCGAAAAAGCCCTAGAAGCCACAGAAAAAGGGGATTACGCCCAGGCCGAAAGCTATTGGACCCAATTAGTCGCCAAATTCCCCACTAACCCCGCCGTCTGGAGTAATCGCGGCAATGCCAGAGTTAGTCTCAATAAATTAGAGGATGCGATCGCTGATTTTAACCAAGCGATCGCCATTGCCCCCGATGCCCCCGATCCCTACCTCAATCGCGGCACCGCTTTAGAGGGAGAAGGCAAATATCAAGAAGCGATCGCCGATTATAATAAAGTTTTAGAACTGGATCCCAATGATGCCTTTGCCTATAACAATCGCGGCAACGCCGAAGGCGGTTTAGGGGACTGGGAAGCCGCCGTCAAAGACTATCGCCAAGCCACTCAACTAGCCCCGAATTTTGCCTGGGCGCAAGCTAATCTGGCTCTGGCCCTGTACGAATTGGGCAGATATCCAGAAGCAGTCCAAAAAATGCGGAATATTGCCCGCAAATACCCCATGTTTCCCGATGTCAGAGCGGCCTTAAGCGCCGTTTTATGGACCCAAGGACAACAGGGAGAGGCGGAAAGCAATTGGGTAGCCGCCGTCGGCATGGATACCCGCTATCAAGACCTCGATTGGGTAAAAAGCGTGCGCCGTTGGCCGCCAAATATGGTTCTAGCCTTAGATAAGTTTCTTAACTTAAAGTAAAGAAGGACTAAATAGCAATTTTTCTCGCAGTAGCGGGACTGAGAGGCCAATTATCCTGAAATCCGCGACTAAAATACAATTGAGATGTGCTGGGTTGTACTGCATTTAAACTGCGTCGGGGAAATTTTAGTACAAATGCTCAAACTTCCTCGACCCAACTCCGGTGGGGTTAAATACAGAAACTTGCAACTTTGATACCGCCACTGTCACTATCACCCCTAAGAGATGAAGTGTAAACTAATTAATTTGCTATCATTTCTGGACGACCAGCTACTGTTCCCCGTTCCCCAAAAAGAAAACTTTGTACCTTACCACTAAGATAACTGCTGTATCTGCAATGGCCTTTTTTACTCTCACTCACATTAACCATGACCGAGCCAACCCAATTAAACTATCACGATACCTATTCTTGTCCCGTCTGTCGCCATGGTAAAATTGCCGCTTTACCCCTCATGGAAGCCTATGCTTGTAACTTTTGTCAACACATTTTTACCGCTAATTTAGAACAACAAGTTTTAAAAATGGCCGATAGTCAATTACCCTTAACTTGGTATTGGAATGGTAAGTATTGGCAGGGTTTACCGAGAGAAGGAGTGGAGATGGCAGGTTTTTACTTAATTATCGGTTTAGGATTTGTGATTTTTCCCACAGCAATTGTGGCTACGGGAGCCTATCTTTTTCCTCCAGTCGAGGGGAGTCCTTTGTCATGGGTGCCTCTATTTTGGTCGATTTTAACCTTTATTTGCCATGGTATTTGTTTACTCTGGTTAATGATCGAATATTATCAGTTTCCCGTTAATATGTATCTGCGGGCCTTGGCCCGTCGTTGGCAAAATTCTGTCGTCACTAGATTATTATCCTAGGGTTATTTAACTGCTCCAAAGTCTGACTACAAAAATTTGCTCCCTCTAAATTTTCCTTTTTAAGAGGGACTTAGATTCAATCTGTAATTTGCCTAGAGAGAATTGGTATAAAAGAGTGATTAAAGACGGCAAAAACTTAATCAGAAAGGATAAATTTTACTCGACATTGACTAACCTTAAAAAGGTTGAAAATAATTGACAGATTTTTTATTGTTAGGAGAGATTAAATAATCGTACAAATATGCTTTCTCAAAAGAATCTAGAGTTGAATTAGTCAGGGGTTTAAAGGAAAATTTCTTAGCTCCTGCAACAATTGGAGTAGTTGTGCGGACAAGTTTCCCATCTTTTTCCTGTAACAAAATAATTTCCGAAGTTTTAACTTGGCGAGCGGGTTCCCAGGGATAATAAAAGAACAATAATCCATTGTCGTTATTTAAAGCTATTTCTCCATTGGCAGCGATTTTTAGCTGCCAATCAGGATTGAGTTTATATAGTTTAGGAACGTTTTTCCATTGCCAAGGAAATTGATAAAGTTGACCGACTACACTGGGCATAGACCAAGCAAAAGGATACAACTGACTTCCCCAAGGTAGACTAGGAGCATCGACTAAAATAACTTGTCCATCGTTCAGATCGGGGGCTAATTGTATAACATCAGCCCAAAAAGCTTGCTGATATTTCCAACTTAGTTTATTTTGCTGTTGCACGATAATTCCAAATCCAATCAACAAAGAAAAATAAGTCGCTAAGAGGAGAGCCGCAAGATTTTTTTGCCGATAACTATTGGCTAAATAAACAATCAAATAGCCAAGAATTCCCCCAAGAATAGAAGCTCCAACCACGGCAGCCGCATGAACACGGGAATCACGTCCACTAATGAGGGTAGCAGGAACGGTAAAAGTTGGCTCTTCGGGAATTGTTATGCAAATAATTAACTTAAAATAAAATTCGATGAGAGTACCTAAGCTCAAAAGTAGCTGAAATCCATACAGGGAACGACTTAAAGCACAAACAGG
>NZ_JACJSW010000038.1:0-15098 GCF_014698375.1 Microcystis flos-aquae FACHB-1344
ATAAAGGGCTTTCAGACTATCGGTTAGTTGAATCAGGGATGCTGGTTTCATGCGAGTTCCTCACTCTGAGGATTTTCCCATTATTATAGGATCAATCATTCTCTGTAATTCTCTAAGTGACTCCGTTGGGTCGGATGTTTTGCATCCGCCTAAACATCACGACTTTTATCGACTACACTGGACATACACAAAAGCCACTGATTCTTTAACAGTAACGTTAACGGGAGTACATACTCCCGAACCTTCCTCAACCCTCGGTTTCCTCGCCCTCGGCACTCTCGGCGCAGCTTCAACCGTGAAGCGCAAACTAAAACCCTCCAAATCTACCGAAAAAGAAACCACAAAAGTAGGCTAAATTGCTTCTAAAAATACCATGAATGCCCCTTCATTTAGTCAGTTGAGGGGGTATTTTTGGCATAACTCTCTCAATTCCCATGATTTTAAGGAGGATGGTTTATCTTGCAAGCCGAGAGCTGCTACAATCTAAGATGACTGGTTATAGATGCTTTCAAGATGACTAAAACAGCAGAAACCCTCAAAATAGAACTTGCTCAACTTTCTGTGCAAGATCGCGCTGAACTGGCTTACTTTCTCATCCATTCCTTAGATGAAGGTGTAGATGACAATGTTTTAGATGCTTGGGATAGAGAATTAACTCAAAGATTAGCCGAAATTTATGCTGGAACAGCCAAGGGTGAACCATCGGATAAAGTATTATTGGAATTACGAGAGAAATATTCGTGAAACCTGTTATTATTCACAGTGAAGCAAGACGAGAACTTGACAATGCTATTCAATATTATGAGAAGCAAAAGATAGGATTAGGGCTAGATTTACTATCTGAAATTGAACAAGCTCTCGAAAAAATTAAAATTAACCCTAATCTGGGAACAGCCCATACTATCGAAGGGATGCGCCGTTATCTCATTCGCCGTTTTCCTTACATCATCTTTTATGTAGAATTTGAAGCATTTATCTGGGTAGTTGCGATCGCACATGGAAAACGTAAACCTGATTACTGGAAAAAGCGAAATTTAGAATAATCGAGATACTCAAACCTAAACTAAAACCCTCCCAATCCACCGAAAAAGAAACCACAAAAGTAGGCTAAATTGCTTCTAAAAATACCACAAATACCCCCTTCATTCAGTCAGTTGAGGGGGTATTTATATCGTATTTTTATGTTATCTTGAGGGGATTTATACCGCTTTGCGGAAGGCAAAAGTCTTATACCATAAGCCTTTCATGTTCCTAATTTTTACAATCCAAATCAATCATTAATGTTACCAGTATAAAATAAATAAGAGGGGTTATTCATAATGAGTCCACATCCGTATAACTTTGACAACTTTACTCTTCTGGAATAAACTGATAAACCAAAGGATGCTGACAGAACAAATTAAACCTTTAGCCAAGCAAAAATATCCACTGCTGATATTGACCAACGTTCTAATCCTTTAATCACTGCTAAAGGCTCATTATTTCCTTCAGTTGCAATATGTACTTTCGGTAATCCTGTTTGAAAAACGGTGACTGACTTGGCTGAAGGATCAATCAACCAACCTAATTCTGTTCCTTGTTGTAAACAGAAAATAATCTTTTCCATCCCTAAGGTAACAGATTGTTCAGGAGACATAATTTCAATAATCCAATCGGGATAACGTAAAAATTGATCGGCCATTTCTCCATCTAGATCTCTTGGCAAATTCTCCCAACGAATCACCGCAATATCTGGCACAATTGAACGTTCTGCAAAAGTACAACGCAATTCAGGTAGAGCATAAGCTAATTTTTGAGGTTTAGTCTGTTGATTAATGGCAGAGGCTAACTCAAATTGTAAGATGCTGTGTTTTCCTTTGGGCATAGGTTTTTGAGTGACAATTCCATGATAATATTCCCTAGCAGGCTTAGTTTCTGGAAGGGCAAGAAATACTTCGAGGGAAAGAGCTTGTTTATCTTCTATTGTGGCAAACATTGATTGATTTCTCCGATCTTGAGTTGTTTTCTATTATAAGCTCCTGACTCCTTACTCTCAGGTAAGTTTTTGATTTTTACCATAAGTCCAATCTAAAAATACGGGTTTTTCTTTAAGCTCTAGCACAAAAAATTTGATTAGCAGTGAGGTTTAACTCTGGAAAAATCCCTGAAATAAGACGTTGATCCTGTTTAAATAAATTACCTTGATATTCTCCATCGATTAATTGATAGATAGAAATGGTGGGTTCTTTGGGGCTGCCGATATATCGGGCCGAACCTTTGGCTAAATAATCGATAATCCAATATTCGGCAATTCCTAATTGTTCGTAGTCGTCGAATTTTTTCAGATAATCATCTCGCCAATTGGAACTGACAATTTCAATAATTAATTTAGCTGATGTTGCCAGAGAAATTGAGGAAGCGGTTTCCCAATAGGGATCGTTAACTAGATTTTCTCTGTCTAAGACAATAATATCGGGTAGATAACCTGTATGGGGGCGAAGGGGTTTTACTGCCGCAGTATTGGGGATAAAATAGGGCAATTGCCGTCTTCTAATCTCCAATCCTAACTCGATGGTCATAAAACCGCCAATTTCTTCGTGTTTTCCGATCGGTCGCATCATGGCCAATAATTTTCCTGCGATTAATTCGTATTGTTGTCCATCATCGGGATATTGATTAATATAGTCATCAAAAGTCAACAATTGGGGGATAGTTTGGGTTGTGGTCATGGCAGTTAGGGGAATAAGAGAGATGATTTTTCTAGATTCTAACTCGATTAACGACGTTGCCACCAAGTCAATCCAGCTAGGGTAAATCCTACTAAAGGCATCACTACCATCGCTATCCAAAAAATAGCGTTAGCTTGCAGGGGATTTAAATTAATTCTTCTATTTTCTGGTTCCTTGGCCCGGATAGATAAGGTGGCTGTTTCACCACTGGCTAACCACTGCACAGAATTTAAAAATATATCTCCGTTTAACTGTTGTTCAAACAGTCCATCGCTGGCAAAGCTGGCATTACCAATCACGATTAATTTACCTTTTTTTCCCGTCAGGGCAACTCCTAGATCAAAGGGACCAGCTAAATCTTTTTCAGGGTTAAACTGGAGATTCTGATCATTTAAATCACTCTCAGCCCACATTTTATCATTAGTAATCATTAAAGATACGGCTTCAATTCCTTCGATGGGAACGGTAGCGATAGGACGAGCAAAGGGAAAGATAGAAATACCGTTGGCAAAATCGCGAGTAATCGGATGATTGCCGTAATTGGTAATAATGGGACTAGCCGGACCTAAACCGATAATTTCCCCGGCACCGGAAGCATCAATAATAATCCGATTATCCAGTTTCACACCCCAAGGGGTTAATAAGGGTTCTAATCCGGTTTCGGTTTGGGGGTCAATCATTAATAAAATTTTGCCCCCTTGCTCAAGATAGTTTTTTAAAGCGGTGACTTCCTGGGGAAATATTTTTCTTTTGGGACTGGCAATAATAATGACATCGGCATTATTGGGAATGGTGGAACGTTCCACTAGATTAAGTGGTTCTACTTGATAACCTTTTGCTTCTAAACTATTGACTGCTTGTCCTAAACCCCCTTGAGGTTCTTTGATGGCATTTTCTCCATGACCTTGCAGAAAGTAAGCGGTTAAAGTGCGATCGGTTTTAGCGGTTTCGATGGCGTTACTCAGTTTCGCTTCGGTGAGACTTTCCTCTTCACTAATAGTTTTTAGAGGTTGTTTTTTGTCACCATACTGTAGATAGACTCTAGACAGATTATCATCAGCTAGTTTTTTAAATTCTTGGACAATATTGGGTTTTTTCTCGGGATTAACTATCTCGTACTGAAATTGGGGGTTTTTGCGTTGATAATTGGCTAAAAGTTCCTCTTCGTTGCCACTGATTCCCCGGGTTGAAAAAATCCAGACTTTGACGGGTTTTGACAGATTGGTTAATAGTCTTTCGGTTTGGGGGGATAAACTAAAGATTTGGTTTTCGGTTAAATCAACTCGATAGGGATAACGGAGGGCGAGAAAGTTAATTAAACCAATAACGCTGAGGACAATAATAGTAGTAATGAGGGTTTGAGTGCCGGTGCGGGTACTTCTTTTTTGCCAAAAGTCTTTGGAAGTGATTACTAATAACAACAGCCACCCTAGAAACAAAATAGCTCCGGCAATTAATAACCCCAGAGAGAGGGATGACCATTGACCGGAGATTAACCCCACGGTTAAGCCGGCACTACCCAGAAATAGGGCGGGTATATAGAGAAATTTACCGTATTTTTGCCAGGATCTCATAGTTAGTTTCTTTGATAACGGTCCGCTTCGATCGCTTGAGTAGTTAGGAAGATTCCCAGCAGAATATAACTGAGGAGGATGACTAAACTACTACTGTCAAAAATTCCCCGCACGAAATTGTTAAAGGGTTGATACCAAGATAGATGGGATAGTAATTCTTTCAGGAAAAATCCGATCTGTTCTCCCACTTCTCCTCCGATGCGATCTCGAAAGAAGGTTTCGGCATTGTTAGCAATTACATCCAGTATCCAGATAAATAAGATGGTGATAAAGGTGATGATGTAAGCAAGGATAGAACTATTGGTGAGGGAAGATATAAACATCCCGATGGCTAGGATGGCCGCTGCCAGTAAAATTAATCCTAGATGAGCTAGTAAAATACTGGCTATATTTACTGGGGGAACTGCGGTACTAAAAACCACTATTTCGTAAATCCAGAGGGGGGTAATCATCACGGTAAAAAAGGCCAGCACTCCCAATAATTTACCGATGGCTATACTCCAATTAGTCAGGGGGGAAGTGGCTAAAAGTTCTAGGGTTCCCTGTTTTTTTTCCTCTGCGTATAATCCCATAGACAGGGCTGGCAAAATTACCAACAATAAAGAGGATAAAATAATGCCGATGAAAGTGGTCATAAATTCAGATACCGTATCTCTGGCTACCAGAAATCCCGATTGTTCCTGGATACTAACATCGAGAATAATGCCGTAGAGAAGGGAGTTAAAGAAAAATCCCGCTACTAACCAAAATATCCCCATAATGATATAGGCATTGGCGGCGGTAAAATAGCTTTGAAATTCCTTGCGAAAAATCGCCCAGATATTATTGATCATGTCTCTCCTCTTGCTGGTTACTTTCCCCGCTGCCGATTACTTCCAGAAAGATATCTTCTAGGGTTTTACGGGTGCGACGCATTTCTAATAGGTTATAACCATTGTTGACAACTATTCTAGCAAGTTCTGCCCCTAGGTTTGTTCCCACTTGACCAACAATTTTGAGCAGGTTATCGCCGACTTTTGCTGCTTGTTCGACTTGGGGTATTTGTTGCAGGATTTCTAGCAGGGAATCCCTATCACCTTCGATCTCAATTTCATAACTGGAACCAGCAGGGGTAGCGGTAGTAATATTATTGGCCACGATGCGACCCCGATTAATAATTGTCGCTCGATCGCAGGTAATACTCACTTCTGGTAAAATATGAGTGGAGAGAATAATTGTATGTTCTCCCGCTAAACTTTTAATCAGATTTCTTACCTCGATAATCTGTTTCGGATCCAATCCTACCGTCGGTTCATCTAAAATAATTACCGGTGGATCGTGTACAATCGCTTGGGCAATTCCCACACGCTGTTTATAACCTTTGGATAACTTGCGGATAATAACTTTTCTTTTTTCTAGTAACTGACATTTGCCTAACACTAAATCTACCCGCGCTTTTCTATCCCCCGATGAGATGCCTTTAATCCGTGCCACAAAATCAAGAAAACTTTCCACGGTCATCTCTGGATACAAGGGGGGATTTTCAGGAAGATAACCAATGCGACGACGCACTTCTAAGGATTGTTTATGTACATCGTATCCTGCTATCCTTGCTGTTCCCGTTGTGGCAGGAATATAACCAGATAAAATCCTCATAGTCGTGGTTTTTCCGGCTCCATTTGGTCCCAAAAAACCGAGAATTTCTCCTTTTTCTACGGTAAAATCCACGTCACTGATTGCCGTGGTAGAACCATAAATTTTACTCAGATGTTCGACTTCAATCATAAGCTTTATCAGTTATCAGTTATCAGTTATCAGTTATCAGTTATTAGATGGGAGTTAAGTACCTAAGCAAAATTAATTACACATATCTAACCCCGCTCTTGCCTCTTGCCTCTTGCCTCTTGCCTATCTTCACTAGGAAATTAATTTTGCACGACTACTTATCAGTCTGTTAAGTGACAAGTTCGGAGCTTTCTTTTAACTCGACGGAATCTAAAACCTAATTTGTTAAGCTAGAAGATTTTATGGACTTAGTTTCTAACCTTCTTTTTGGGTAGGAGAATTGCCAGATTCTTTCTTTTGCCTCTTGCCTCTTGCCTCTTGCCTACTGCTCACTGATAACTGATTTTTCCCAGACTATGATCCCGATTAATCTCTACCACTAGCTCTGCTTGTTTGAGCAGGGGTGGGAGAAATAATTGCGGATGTAAACTTTTCCAAAAATACTTGACAAATTCCTCGATTTCTGATGGGGTCATACCTCCTTTTGTTTCGGCTGCCTGTCGCCATTGTAAACTGTAACGGTAGTCAAGGGGATAAAGAATCAGTAAGCGATCGATTTTTGACCAGAGGGGTAGATATTCTCGCAATCTTTGATTATTATCCCTGGCGAATTGTCGGTCTTCTTCGCTATTAATCGGATCGGGGGCATGATCAAAGACTGTTTCTTCTACTGGATTCATGCCCACAAACCAACCCTCGAAAAAAAGAATATCAACTCGTTCCACTTGTTCCGCTGCAATTCTATCTCCTTGTCCTCGATGCAGGGACTTGTCAAAACGCGGGATTAAAATCGGACTTTCTTGCTGACAAACCTGTTCTAAAACTTTAATTCCTAATGCTATATCATGAGTACCCGGTGGACCACGCCAGCGCAATCTTTCATCCTTTTGACGCAATTTTATTCGCTCATTATAGGTCTTATAAATATCATCTAAAGAGAGATTATTTACTTTTAAATCAAAATAGGCTAAAATAATCGACATTATGGATGTTAAGGTGGTCTTTCCCGTGCCTTGAGGGGCCAAAATGCCTTGAATCAACGGTTTTGCGTGGCTGCGTAGCTGTAGCGCCCAAGGAATCCAAAAGCGCCAACAGCTGATCAAAATCTGATTTGGCTGATTTATCCCTAACTCCTGACATTTTTGCCAGACTCGCGGCCAGAGAATCATTAGTAGTTCCGCCCTTTCCTGTAGGATGAGAGGGTTAGTCTCCCTAAAATTTAAGGATTCGATCTCTAGTAAATCTTCTAGATCCGCCTGACTTAAGGGATTTTCGTCGATTAATCCCCGTAAAATCGTCAAAATCTTCATAGCTGTTATTTAGGAGTAATTCTCTAGGGTTAGCCACCCATACCGGCAGACTAATCCTGCTCAAGATTTTTTTGAGAGTGTTTTTTAGGGTTATTTGCCCAAAAATGAAGGGTTTGCAGGCAGGCACGGATTTCCACTCTATATATAAGCATATGTCAAGTTCCCTTTTCAGTCAAGGGGTTTGGCTAAAAATCTCTAGCTTTGTCTCCAGTTTCCCAATCGGTTAGACTAAGAATTATTCACATTACTTAACAAAACAGCCGATGAATACAGCTGCCCTGACGACAAGGCAAAATTGGCAATGGCAAGGAAGTTCTATACACTATGTGCAAGCGGGTACTAGAGTCGCGGGAAAACCCCCGTTACTATTAGTCCACGGTTTTGGCGCTTCCACCGACCATTGGCGAAAAAATGTGCAAGGTTTAGCCTCAGAATGGGAGGTATGGGCGATCGATCTGTTAGGATTTGGTAGATCAGCTAAACCGGATCTTGTCTATAGTGGCAATCTTTGGCAGCAACAATTAAATGATTTTATCAAGGAAGTTGTGGGGCAACCGACGGTTTTAGCGGGTAATTCTCTGGGGGGTTACGCTTCTCTCTGTGTAGCTGCTAATCATTCTGAGAATGTTCGGGGATTAATTCTCCTCAATAGTGCCGGTCCCTTTAGCGATACAGAAAACAATCGTCAGCCTAATTTAGCACAAAAACTACTGCGATCAATGCTGCTGCAACCTTGGGCCAGTTATCTCTTATTTCTCTATACCCGTCAACCCAAAACTATCCGCAAAACCCTAGAGAAAGTATATCTCGATCGCAGTGCCATTACTGAGCAGTTAATAGAAGATATCCGTCGTCCTTCCCTGGATGCGGGAGCAGCCAAAGTTTTTGCTTCTGTGTTTAAATCTCCCCGGGGGGAAAATGTGGATATTCTCCTGCAAAAGTTAAGTTGTCCCCTGTTGATGTTATGGGGTGAGGGGGATCCTTGGATGAATACTAGGGAACGCGGGGCCAAATTCCGTCAATACTATCCTTCTCTCACAGAATATTATCTAACTGCCGGTCATTGTCCCCACGATGAAATTCCCACAGAGGTTAACCAGTTGATTAGTGATTGGATGAAAAGCTTATAGGTAGTTAGGGATCGGTTATCAGGTTTTTATTTTTTTGACGCTTATCTAACCTGAAAAAAGAGGGTTTGCAGGCAGGCACGGATTCCCATTCTATATATAAGTGTCTGTCAAGTGCGGGGATTTGTCAAGGGTTTTTTGGGAAAAAATCTACCAGAATTTGGCCGGTGGGGAAGACATTGGCCGGTATTGGTAGAGAAGCAGATGAATGAGTAATTGCAGGGGATAACTATCTACTTTATGTCTCTGTTGGTTCCCCAATCTAATACATCTGTCCGTCTTTGTCGCAGTTGTTGGGCCGTTTCTTCTAACCAAGCAAGATAGTCTTGTTCTTATAAGTCTTTGGTATTGGTCAGGTATCGGGTTTTTATTTTTTTGAAGCTTATTTGACCTAAAAAAAGAGGGTTCGCAGGCAGGCACGGATTCCCATTATATATATAAGTATCTGTCAAGTGCGGGGATTTGTCAAGGATTTTTTTGAAAAAATCTGCCAGAATTTTAGGGGAGAAAATCGGAATCGAGGATTTGTTCGGGACTATAGGGGCAGCTTTCGGCAAAGATAGCGGCCGGTAATTGGCTTTTTTGTCGGACTCGCTTCACTGCTTTGGGGTAAATAACGGCGATTCTGGTTAAAAAATAGTTATAAAGGGTTTTTGACTCCAATAAAAGTTCTAATTCCACCCGAAAGTTACCGATTTCGTCCTGCCATCCCCGCGCACATCTTTCTCGTTCCTCCGGCCAGTATTGGTAGAGGAGCAGATGAATGAGCAATTGTAGGAGATAACTATCTACTTTATGTCTCTGTTCATTCCCCAGCGCTTCGATTTCTTCTTCGAGATGTTCCCAATCTAATACATCTGTCTGTCTTTGTCGCAGTTGTTGGGCCGTTTCTTCTAACCAAGCAAGATAGTCTTGTTCTTATAAGTCTTTGGTATTGGTCAGGTATCGGGTTTTTATTTTTTTGACGCTTATTTGACCTAAAAAAAGAGGGTTCGCAGGCAGGCACGGATTCCCATTATATATATAAGTATCTGTCAAGTGCGGGGATTTGTCAAGGATTTTTTTGAAAAAATCTGCCAGAATTTCAGGGGAGAAAATCGGAATCGAGGATTTGTTCGGGACTATAGGGGCAGCTTTCAGCAAAGATAGCGGCCGGTAATTGGCTTTTTTGTCGGACTCGCTTCACTGCTTTGGGGTAAATAACGGCGATTCTGGTTAAAAAATAGTTATAAAGGGTTTTCGACTCCAATAAAAGTTCTAATTCCACCCGAAAGTTACCGATTTCGTCCTGCCATCCCCGCGCACATCTTTGTCTTTCCTCCGGCCAGTATTGGTAAAGAAGCAGATGAATGAGTAATTTTAGGAGATAACTATCTACTTTATGTCTCTGTTCATTCCCCAGCGCTTCGATTTCTTCTTCGAGATGTTCCCAATCTAATACATCTGTCTGTCTTTGTCGCAGTTGTTTGGCCGTTTCTTCTAACCAAGCAGGATAGTCTTGTTCGTATAAGTCTTTATTTGTCATACCCTATCCTCTTTAGCGCCGGTCAGGTATTAGGTTTTTATTTTTTTGACGCTTATTTGACCTAAAAAAAGAGGGTTCGCAGGCAGGCACGGATTCCCATTATATATATAAGTATCTGTCAAGTGCGGGGATTTGTCAAGGGTTTTTTATTGAGATTTTGTTAATCATCTCGAATACCGTGCATCATGGATTAGTAAACGCTCCGAAAGATTGGCAATATTCCAGTTTTCACCGTTATGTTGAAGAAGGAATTTATGATCAGATGTGGGGAGCTTCAGAAAAGCTGATCTTTGATAGTGATATTGGTATGGAATAAAATGTAGAAGTGAAACCCAAAAAATTAAGGTAAGAAATAAAAGCAATGTTGGGTTTCGTCACCTCAACCCAACTTACAAAATCAGCGATCGCACTACAGGATCAGCGATCACCTTTATCGAGAAGAAATAGCTACCTGCACATTCGGAGAAAAATTCTCGATTTTTCGAGAAGCATTAAGAATTTCAATCCCGATTACATTACCTGCTTGATCATAGTCAAGAATAACCCCCGGACTGATTGCCTCACTTTCTTCTACGGGTGTGTCATGCCAGGTAATTGTTAAAACGTCAACTTCAGCATCATATTTACCTTTCATTTGATAGCTGCCTATATTTTCTAAGTTTACTGGTTACATATAGTGTAACAATTTTTTGAGGCTCAACTAAGTCATTAATGTAAATTCTCAGAAGATAAGTTTTATTGTTAATGGCGACAAACGTACCTTGATAAACTTTGAGTCCATCTTCTTCTAAAATTTGCTCAGGATTATTGAGGATGTCCTGCAATATTTTTAAAGAGATTTGGCGTTGAATAATTTTTTCTTCGGCATGGTGACTTAAAATAAAGTTCACGAGGATTTCGGGTTCTTCGGTTTGTCTTATGCAATGGACGGGGTTATAAGGAATGAAACCTTTATAGAGACAGACATTGCCGCAATTTTTGTCAATTGTTGGCGTTCTGGAGCGAACTAATCAATTAAATATCTTGCCAGATAAGGATTGAGTCGATTTATGCCCCCCTATCGAACCATACCAAGTCCCGAAGAGCCTGGATTTAGCAAAAATTTAAAGCAAATAATCGCACTGTAGGTCGGTTTGAACGAAGTAAAACCCCAAAAATTAAGGTAAGAAATAAAGGCAATGTTGGGTTTTGTCACCTCAACCCAACCTACAAGAGCAGCGATCGCGCTTATCTCAAGTCCCATGATCGCACGGTAGGATGTGTTAGCGTAGCAAAAAAGCGCGTTAAGTAACTATTTTTTCAGTCAAGACGGCAATTAGCAATCGCCCCTCTTCATCAAAAAGCGATCACACCATGAGAAGAAAACCTGATCGCACTAAAGTCCAAAATAATCGCAAATCAGATAATTATTGTTAAAAAAACAATTTGGTCCGTTACATTTCATTAGCGTACCCTACAGGATCACCGACCATACTAACCGGTTGCTTGTCGAGAGCAATTTCAAATAAAAATTCAGGGGCAAAGTCTGCTCCGTTTGGCCATTCTATTGTCCGACTATTTACATATACTTTTTGAAATAAGCTTTTATCTTTTAAGGGTTCAAAGATTTCTCCATACAATTCTTGTTCTAAATCTACAATCCCTTCTATTCCATTATTAAAGGTTAGCTTTAGTTGATACTTATCCAGATATTCCACACAGATAACATGAAGAAATAGCTCCTTTTTAGGGAAGGGGATCGATTCTGTTAAGAGGTTTTCTTTGACGCGCATTTTCCCAGTTCTCCAATAGTTCAGATTGGTGTAGATCAAGCCACTCCCATATTAAATTTAGTCCTCTTTTGGGCATTTGACCACAAACTTCACCTGTGTGAATCATTATAACTGCTTCATAATCTTGATACTCGGCATGGATATGAGGCGGATTGTGATCGTTATAGTTCATGGTGATTTTTATTCCATAGAAGCTTGATAGAGTGGGCATGAGTAAGAATAGTAATAAAGGTTGCTTTCTAAAAGTTTGCCCCCTATTGTAAACGATCGCCCCTCCTTCTCAAAAAACGATCGCCTCTTCTCATCCCCAAAAACGATCGCCCCTTCTCCTCCCCAAAAAGCGATCGCGCTACAAGATCAGCGATCGCACTACGTTAATATCTTAATAACGTTGTTTAGGAATAACATAAGCTTTCATCCTATAACTATTACGACTGCCTTTTTCACTAAACCAATTACCAGTCGCCCCAAATTGGAAAATTTCACCTCTATCAAATTGATAAGTTAGTGATGTACCTGAATTTCTCGAAACATCATAAGAACCGGCAATACTTTCTGTTGGCCTTCCAGCAATAGGGACAACCGCATCTTGGGGAAAAATGTCAAAAGACGCATTACTTTTACCAGAACCAACTTGAACATCTATTCTTAAAGTTCCTCCTTCTGTGAAATCTCTAGTATCTATATCAACAACATCATAATTTTGTTGTCCGTTGCCTGGTGCAATTAAGACACCTTCATATTCTGCAACCCTATTATTCCTTGTTAAGACTAACCGAGGTCTTTCTGATGTGTTTTGTTTCTTGTTATTTTCCTTTAAATCTATCGTGATTGGCAATGCGTAGACACTAGCTTTATCATACACTAAGATTTTGACGGCAATTATAGCGTAACAAAAACCTATGACCATCAGAACGGATAACTTAGACAAATAACTTGTTTGTAGTAGTAATTTTGATTTGATTTTGGGTTTTAAGTTCATCAGATTTTACATCCTTTTACAGATCAATTTTACAACATAGACGGATCTCTGACCTTGCAGTGCGATCGCCCTTGGCGTTCCAGCAATGACAATTTTAAAGTTTAATCAACAAAATAACAGCGATTACATTGAGCCTAGTCATAATGAAATTTACAACTAATAATAATAATTTTTGTCTCTGTTGGTTCCCCAATCCAATACATCTGTCTGTCTTTGTCGCAGTTGTTTGGCCGTTTCTTCTAACCAAGCAAGATAGTCTTGTTCGTATAAGTCTTTAGCGCTGGTCAGGTATTAGGTTTTTATTTTCTTGACGCTTATCTAACCTAAAAAAAGAGGGTTTGCAGGCAGGCACGGATTCCTATTATATATACGAGTATATGTCAAGTGCGGGGATTTGTCAAGGGTTTTGACAGTAGAAAGGGAGAAAACTTTTAACAATACACTTGCTCTAACATAGCGGCAGTGAGAGATTTTTGGCCGTGATAATAGAGACGACGATTGAGACAACCGATCGATTTAACATAGGTAGATAGGGTTCCCAGATCATGGGAAATAATTAAAATGGTCATCCACTCATTCAATTCTTGCAACAGGGAAAAAATACTAGCACGCATTTGGGGATCGACACTGGCAGTGGGTTCATCTAAAATCAAGAGACGGGGTTCTACCGCTAAAGCGCGAGCGATATAAACCCGTTGGCGCTGTCCTCCCGAAAGTTCAGCAATCGACCTTTTTTTCAACGCTAACATTCCCACACTATCTAAAGCTTTATCTACCCTTACCTCATCTTTTTTACTATAGCCTTGCCAGAGTTTTTTGCTGCTCAATCTCCCCATTTTCACTACCTCACCCACAGTAATGGGAAATGAGCGATCGCATTCGACAAACTGAGGCACATAACCGACTAATTCCCGACCTTTTTGGACACTTTGCCCCAAAATACTGACTTCTCCCCGCCAAGGTTTAATTAATCCCAGTAAAACCTTGAGAAGGGTAGTTTTTCCCCCTCCATTCGGGCCGATAATTCCCAGAAAATCCAATTCTTCAATGGTTAAATTAATATCTTCGAGGATGGGTTCCTGTTCGTAGCCGGCCCAGAGATTACTAATGGTAATGATCGTTGACATATACAAGCAATTACTGATTTAAAACTGTGGCCATTTTTTGGGAAACTTGTCGCAGGTTTTCACTCCAATTTTGAGCAAAGGCACTGATAAGGATTACCTGTCCCCCAATTTCCCTAGCAATAGTTTCGGCACTTTTCTGGCTAAATTCTGGTTGAGCAAAAATAACTTTAATATTCTCTTTTTTTGCCTGTTTGATTAGTTGACTTAACTGGGCAGCACTGGGTTCATTGCCTTCGATTTGGATCGCAATCATCTCTAAACCGTAATCTTGGGCAAAATAGCCCCATTCGGGATGAAACACCATAAACTTTTTGTTTTTAATCCCTGCCAAGTTTTGCCGAATTTCTTGATCTAATGCGTCTAATTCCTGACTGAATTTTTCCAAGTTAGCCCGATAGATAGCTTCCTGACCGGGATCGAGTTGTGCTAGGGTTTGATAAATAGTCTCTGCTTGTGCTTTGACTCGTTTTGGTGATAACCAAATATGGGGATCTAGGGTGTTTTTTCCAGCCTGATGTTTTTCTTCCTTAGCGTGATCGTGATCATGTTCTGCTGTCAAAGGGATTTTATCTACTCCTTGACTGGTATCGACGATTAACATCTGTTGGTTAACACTGTTTAAGCGATCTTTCCAAGCATCTTCTAAGGATACACCGATTTTAAAGTAGGCTTGCGATTGGGCTGTGGTTTTTAATTGTTCGGGTTTTGGTTCATAGGTGTGGGGATCTGTCCCAGGTTGAATCATGGCATTAACACTGACTCTATCACCGCCGATGCTTTTGACGAAATATTCCTGCGGTACGATACTCACTGTCACCTGTAAGGGTGTCTTTGCTTCCTCTTCCTTGACCGAAGGACCACTACAAGCTGTTAAGCTGGCTATAGTCAGCGTTAAAGCGATCGCTGTTAACTGGAAATTTTTACCCATCGGATTAACTGAGTCTGATTATGATTCTGATCTTATCACAGTCGGTGAGAATCGTTATCATTCTGAAAATATTTCGGTATAGATGTACTGATTTTTCGTCCTTCGATCTTTCGCTCCCAATTAAAAAATTTTCTCTTGCTAACTAGGGCTTGACATGATATTATATAGATAATGGAAAATCCGTGCGCCTGCGACCCCCCTCTGGTCAAGTCAAATAAAGCCCAAAAAAATTAACCCCAAAAAGTAGTGGGTGAACTGACAACTGATACTTGCTAAGACTG
>NZ_JACJSW010000039.1:0-10639 GCF_014698375.1 Microcystis flos-aquae FACHB-1344
ACGATGCTCCTCTAAATCTCTAGCTTGATTTTCTCACCTTGAGTGTGTGACTGCTCACCTCTTTGTCATAAACCTACACCTGTCAGGGTGTGGGGTGTGGGGAGATGGGAGAAAAAAGCTGAAAACTCACATCTGATCACTGATTACTGATTACTGATCACTGAAAAGGCTGATAGCTTTTCCCTTTTTAATCTACGGCCTCGTAGTCACTGGCACTCATTTCTTCGCCATCGTAGGGGTGATCATCACTGCCCGATTCGCCGGATTTAGTTTCCAGATTACTATAGGTTCTGGTTCTAGTCTGGGAGAGGGTTGGCCTCTTGGCGAAGGTATTGGAGGAAGTGGCTTGGGTGCGGGTGGGTCGGGTCAGTTTTTCGGTGACATCGATCGATTGAAAACCAGTCCCGTTGAGGGGTTGGGTTTCCTCTTGTTTACCCGTGTAGATGCGGGTACCGATTTCGAGGACAATCTGACGAAATTCTTCCAGGGTGGTTTTTAGCTTTTCAGGCGATAGGGAGGGGTCGCGCAGGGCGATTTCCAACTGTTGCCGCTTCTGGTCGGCCAGTTGCCGGATATCGGGGGCGACTAACTCACTGTTTTCCCTGAGGGTGACTTCGTAGCTATAGAAAAGACTATCGGATTGGTGGCGAATATCGATCATTTGCAGACGACTGCGATCAAATTCGGCGTATTTTTCGGCTTCTAGGCGCATTTTTTCAATTTCGTTCGGTTTCAGCCCTCCAGTATGGCTAATTAAAATGCTTTGTTCTTTGCCGGTGCCTTGGTCGCTGGCGGCCACTTTCAAGATGCCGTTAACATCGATCTCGAAGGCCACTTCGATTTGTGGCATACCCCTAGGAGCGGGAGGAATTCCCGTCAGGAGAAATTTACCGAGGGTTTTGTTATCCCGGGCCATGGCCCTTTCCCCTTGCAGAACATGAATTTCCACCGAAGTTTGACCATCGGCAGCGGTGGAAAAAACCTGAGATCTACTGGTGGGGATAGTGGTATTGCGATCGATAATTTTGGTAAAAACTTCGCCGAGGGTTTCAATGCCGAGGGAAAGGGGGGTGACATCGAGGAGGAGGATATCTTCTACTTCTCCACCTAAAACTCCCGCTTGAATCGCTGCCCCCAAAGCAACGGCCTCATCGGGGTTAACAGAGCGATCGATCTGGCCTGCAGAAAAGAAACGGGAGATTAATCGCTGTACGGCGGGGATTCTGGTGGAACCGCCGACGAGAATGACACGATTGATATCGCTAGGCTGCAGTTCGCTATCTTTGAGGGACTGTTGTACGGGTTTGAGGGTTTTTTCCACTAATTCTCTGGTTAATTCCTCGAATTTAGCGCGAGTTAGTTCTAATTCTAGGTGTTTAGGACCGGTTTCGTCGGCGGCGATAAAGGGGAGATTGATCGAGGTGGTAATCAGGCTAGAAAGCTCGATTTTGGCTTTTTCGGCGGCTTCTCGCAGTCTTTGGATCGCCATGCGATCGCTAGCTAGATCGATGTTTTCTTGGCTTTGAAAGTTCTCCACCAGCCACCGCACTAAGAGGTTATCAAAATCGTCCCCCCCAAGATGGTTATTGCCGGCGGTGGCTTTCACTTCAAAGACTCCCCTCCCCAGTTGCAGGATGGAAACGTCGAAGGTTCCTCCCCCTAGGTCAAAAACGAGGATATGTTGATCTTCGTTTTGTTTATCTAAGCCGTAGGCCAGGGCGGCGGCGGTGGGTTCGTTAATAATTCTTAATACTTCTAGTCCTGCGATTATCCCCGCGTCTTTAGTGGCCTGACGTTGGGCATCGGTAAAATAGGCGGGAACTGTAATCACGGCCTCGTTAATCGGTTCTCCCAGATAGGCCTCAGCATCGGCCTTTAATTTTTGCAGGATCATGGCCGAGATTTCTTGGGGGGTAAATTCCCGATCGCGAATTTTGATATTGACGGTATCATCGCGACCGCGTTGGCAATGATAGGCAACTCGTCCCCTTTCTACCTCGGTGTCTTGCCAACGCCTACCGATAAAGCGTTTGATGCTATAGACGGTATTTTCGGCATTAGTGACCGCTTGACGTTTGGCCAGTTGTCCCACTAGGCGCTGGCCCTTGCCGAATCCCACGATACTAGGAGTTGTCCTTCCCCCTTCCGAGTTGGGAACTATAATCGGCTGACCTCCCTCGAGTACCGCAACACAACTGTTGGTTGTCCCTAAGTCGATGCCGATGACTTTTCCCATGACGCTCTGATAATAATGGTAGTTAATAGGATATAATCATTTACAAAAATTATCCCAAAATTAGCAACGGGATTTTTACCTCGTCTAATCTTGCCAGGGATGAAACAGGACAATTTTTATCCGATCCTAACAAAACTTGTCGGTAAAGTCCGCAAGCGGCCGGCGACCAGTCTATATACAAGAGTAACCCAAAACCAGTAATTTTGCTGATGCTGCCAGTTAGCGATCGCCTCTGGCTATTCTTAAAATTGCCGTTTTTAAGATTTTTTTAATGATCACGAGCGGACTTCCTTGATGTTGATGTCCCTAGCAGTGGAATTATTGCCCAATCTTCTTAACCCGAATTTTCGATAAATTTGGGATAAGATAACCAATAAACCGATCCTAGAGGACTTAATCATGATTAGAGCCTATGCTGCCCGAGAAAAAGGGGGAAAACTAGAGCCTTTTGACTACGATCCGGGTATATTAGCGGATGAAGATGTGGAAATCGAGGTGGAATATTGCGGCATCTGCCACAGTGACCTAAGTATGCTCGATAACGATTGGGGACTGACCACCTATCCCTTTGTCCCCGGTCATGAAGTGGTCGGCACGATCGCCGCTCTCGGTGCTAAAGTCAAAGAATTAAAGATAGGGCAAAGAGTCGGTCTTGGTTGGTTTTCCCGTTCCTGTTCGACCTGTGAAACTTGTATGTCAGGGGATCAAAACCTTTGTGCTACTGCCGAAGGAACTATCGTCGGTCGCCATGGCGGTTTTGCCGACAGAGTCCGCGCTCATCATAGTTGGTTAATTCCCCTGGGGAACCAGTTAGATGCTGCCAAAGCTGGCCCGCTTTTTTGTGGTGGTATAACCGTCTTTAATCCCATTGTCCAATTTGATATTAAACCCACGGCGCGAGTTGGTGTCATTGGTATTGGTGGATTGGGCCATATAGCCTTAAAATTTCTCAAAGCTTGGGGCTGCGAAGTAACCGCTTTTTCCAGTAGTCCCGACAAAGAAACAGAAGCAAAAGAATTAGGCGCGACTCATTTTATCAATTCCAGAGACCCCGAAGCTTTGCAATCGGTACAAAATTACTTTGATTTCATCATCTCTACCGTTAACGTTAATCTCGATTGGGGTCTTTATATCGCCTGTTTACGTCCCAAAGGTCGTCTGCACATTGTTGGGGCTGTTCTTGAACCCATGGCTACCTATGCTTTTCCCTTGATTATGGGTCAAAAATCGATTTCTGGCAGTCCTTTGGGTAGTCCCAGTACCATTAATAAAATGATCGAATTTGCCTCTCGCCATGGCATTGAACCCGTTACAGAAACCTATCCTATCTCGCAGGTGAATGAAGCCATGGAAAAATTGAGAACTGGACAACCTAAATATCGCCTCGTCTTGCAAATAAAATAAAACCATCTCTATCCTGGACGTAACCCCGATGACTCAACCCCTCACTCCTCCAGTTATCGATTGGGAAGAACCCCCCATTCCCCCAGAAGACCTGATTTTTGACGATGGAGAACCTTTGGAAACACACCGTCACCGCAAGGCCATGAATGTCTTAATCGATTCTATCGAACAAGCCTATCAGGATCGAGAAGACTTTTTCGTTGGCGGTAATATGTTTATTTACTTTAGCCGTGAGCGGGTTTTTAATCAAGATTTTCGTGGCCCCGATTTTTTCGTTGTCCTCGATATCGATGGTAGTTATAAACGACAAGGATGGGTGGTTTGGAACGAAAACGGACGTTATCCCGATGTGATCGTGGAATTAATGTCAGAAAGCACCGCAAAAATCGATTTAAATACCAAAAAAGACCTCTATGAGCGGACTTTTCGCTGTTCCCAATACTTCGTTTATAATCCCTTTGATGCCACTTCCCTGCAAGGTTGGGCTTTAGACCAAAATCAATGCTATCAAAAAATTATTCCCGACCATCGCGGTTGGTTATGGTGTCAACGTTTGGGATTATGGTTAGGAGTCTGGATGGGCAGCATCCAACGAGAAGAAGCCCCTTGGCTACGTTTTTATAACCTAGACGGCAATTTAATCCTTCTACCCGCGGAATTAGCCGAAATCGAACGTCAGAACGCTGAAAGCGAACATCAACGGGCGGAACGTTTAGCGGCGCAATTACGGCAATTAGGCATAAATCCCGATGAAACCCCGTAATCGGCCTAGGAATGACCCCTATCTCTAAAAACCGAAAACCCACACATTCCGAGATCGGTTTGTGTGGGCTGATTGTTCACTTAATTCTAAGATTGAAAGCTTACACTTTGGCGAAATCTAAGACCCTAACTGAGAGTAACACCAGAGCGATCGTAAGTTTGTGAAGAAAAGTCGGCCGAGAAGCGACGTTGAACGGTTTCCCCGTAGCCATTGTCATTGTCAATACCGATTTCAGAAGCACTTCTCCCTAACATCGATTGTTGACGATTTTTGACGGCGTGGTGGTGACGCATCATTAAGGCGCGAGCTTGTTGTTCTGTAGACATAATCATTTCCTCCGAGCTGCAAATAGTGTTTCGAACTTTTTTAATCACCTACTAAATATATATAACATACAATTCTGTATCTATTTTTACAAAATGCCCTAATCCCAGAAAAATTAACAAAACTTTACAATAGGAGTCGGTCGTCAGTATTCGGGAGATGGGGAGATGGGGGAATGGGGAGACCACTGCGTGCGCGTTGCGGGGGGTTTTGGGGTGATAGGGATTTAGGGGTTTAGGGGTTTAGGGAAATTTCAGCCAAATGCTCCACTTTCCCACTTGCCCACTTGCCCACTTCCCCAACACCCCAACACCCCACTTCCCACACCCTATACCCCACTTCCCAACCCCAAGACATCAATCGCCTTTATACCTTAATCGAACTAGGTTCATCGACGGCGGCGATAATACGATGACAACCGGAAAAGGGTTGCGCCCATTGATACTGGTGTTCTAAAGGATTACCCCAACAGAGACCGAGATATAATTCTGTGCGCGCCACATCTAATTCCGCCCATTCGGACTGGGCGACTAATTCGGCTAGAGAATCGGCAGAAATGGGACGACGGGAGTTAAGCGCCCACCAAAAATTCATATTAGGGGTGATACTGTTCCAAAACTCTAAAACCGAGGCTTTGGCAGCCATGAGAATTTCCTTGTCACCCGCCACGGCAACTAATTGATTATGAATTTCGGGATAACGGAGAGTGCGATCGCCCCATTGACAAACACGCCAGATAATGCCCGAAACCTGATATTTTTGTTGATAATCGTGAACTTGACGGCGAAAATCCTGATAGGCGAAGACTTTGCCCACCTTTTCTAGATTGATCGCCTTGGCAATCACTGGATTATCAATGCGCTCCGCCGGGGAGAGTAACAGACGTTCCCCTTTGCAAGTGGCGTGCATTTCTCGCTCGAGGATTTCAATTAACTGCTGTGTCGAGTAAGCCATACTACCGCTCTTACCTGAGAGAGGATTTCTTTTTATGATAGAATAATTTATTGACATACTCCCACCGTCAAGCTACGCTGTGACGGTGGATTCTTGACCTATCACTATCGTAAATTCCTTGCTCGACGAGACAACTTAGATTCTCAATGTCTCCACTGAAACCCCAGAGACTGGACTCTCTATTATGCGTTTGGGTCGGTTTCTGTTTGCCCAACAGTACCGTTGAGATGATTTCCCAAATATTGCAACCCTTGAGTTTAAAAACGGTTCCATCGGAATTAACTCTGTTTTGCCAACACCCAGGGTGAGAGCATCTCAAACGCTATTGACAATTGGCCAATTTTGTGATCTGCGTGGGCATTTCAAGTGATACCAGTCCATCAGAATAGTTACGAAATCGACCAAATGGGTCGATTTTTGCTTAACAATTGAGATGGCAAATTCTCCTCAAATATGCCTGAATCGTGGGTAAGCAACTCACATAAAGTTCATTTTGTCAAGGATTGTTAAGATGCGCTTACCCTGTGCCAACACCACGATTATCCATCCAATAACGCCGAACTTTATTCCGAACAAACTGAGTTGTCCGTATTGCCTGATTAATGGCTTCTATCTGATTAGGTTTTGGCTTAACTTTGTGTTCAAGGACAAATATTTTGAGACTGCCTGACCGAGTATCAATATTTTAGGGCAAAAGAAATAAAATGACAATATTATGTCTTAAAGCCGCCCGATCCTAAGCGGGCATGACGGGGAACCTTAAACCCAAATTTTCGGTCAGCAACTACGAGAATTAATCAATATATCCACTGCTTACCGTCAAGCTAAAACTAGACAGAATGATCTGGTTATTATCACCCAACCCAGCCTTGAGCCGGTGAAAATAGGGTCTAATTAGCAGTTTTTCGGCAAAAAAGTCATCTAGACCTGTTAATAGGCAATTTATCCCCCGAATGAGCTACAATTACCGGTCCAACGTGGTTAATAGCGAGCAGATGCGTCGCATTGAAGGGGCGATTTTTGCCTCTGGTATGCCTGTGGCCGCTTTGATGGAAAAGGCAGCCCTGTTAACGGCACAACAGCTTAAAAAGTCCTATTCTTTGGCTAATTTCCCCAAAATCGGCGTTATCGTTGGCCCTGGTCACAATGGCGGCGACGCTCTCGTGATTGCTAGAGAATTACATCTCGCCGGTTATCAAGTATCTCTTTTTTGTCCGATCGCCAAACTCAAGGATTTAACAGCACAACAGGCTAATTATGTCAAGCATTTAGGCTTAATTTTTCAGAAAACTTTAGAATCTTTAGAGGATTGTCAGTTAATTATCGATGGTCTTTTCGGTTTTGGTTTAGAAAGGACTTTATCGGCAGATATTGCCGAATTAGTCGATAAAATTAATAGTTGGCAAAAACCGGTAATTAGTATCGATATTGCTTCGGGAATTCACACCGACACCGGAGAGGTTTTAGGCACGGCAATTAAAGCCACTCATACCTTTTGTTTGGGACTCTGGAAGCGCGCTTTTTTCCAAGATTTGGCCTTACCCTATCTAGGTAAAGTGGAGTTAATTGACATAGGAATTAGTCCCCTTGACCTAGAAACAATTTTACAAGATTCACCGCCAATTCTGAGGGTTAATCCCGATCTAATTCGCCCTTATTTACCTTTACCCCGTCCTCTACTTACCCACAAATATCAGCAGGGACATTTATTAATTATCTGTGGTTCTCGTCGTTATGCGGGGGGGGCAATTCTCGCCGGATTAGGAGCGCGAGGTAGTGGTGTGGGAATGCTTTCGATTGCCGTTCCTGCTGCCCTTAAATCTTTATTAATTAGTCATTTACCAGAAGCATTAATTATCGATTGTCCCGAAACTGCCACGGGAGCTATTGCCGAACTTCCCCTAGAATTAAATAATTATCATGTCCTCGCCTGTGGTCCTGGATTAACCACAGAAAATCCCGCTATTATCGCACAGGTTTTAGATAGTGATAAACCGATTATACTCGATGCCGATGCTTTAAATATTTTGGCTCAATTCGGTATAGAAAAATTATCATCCCGCCAAAATAAGACAATTTTAACGCCTCATTGGGGAGAATTTAAACGCTTATTTCCTCACTTATCAGATTCTCAAGATAGGATTAATATCACTCAAAAAGCATCTCAACAAAGTGGTGCAATTGTCTTATTAAAAGGAGCCAGAACTATAATCGCCTCCCCGGAAGGTAAAATGTATATAATCCCCGAAAGTACCTCCGCTTTAGCGCGAGGTGGTAGTGGTGATGTCTTAACGGGATTAATCGGCGGATTCTTAACCCAAATGCAGGATAATGCCCCGGAAGCAACCGCATTAGCGGCTTATTTACACGCTCAAGCCGGCATTTTAGCGGCCAAAGAAAGGACGGAATTAGGAGTAGATGGAGTGACTTTAGCTAATTATTTATTTGCCGCCCTTAAAGATTTAAATTAAACTCCGAGGGGAAACACACGCGCCCCGAAAACCGAGTAAAATAGATAAAGGATTAAGTAGGTAGGTGTTAAAAATTGTCAGATTTCCCCCCTTATCAAGGGTAGGGTTAATTCATGAATTAACCCTACCATGAATCAGTCCTAAGATTAAGGGAGTATCAGAATTGATAATTGTTACTGTATCTAACATGAAAATATCTTTCATAATATCCACCTAATAAACGCAGAAATAAGACGAGGAAACGATAAAAATACTATTAAAATAGCATAATTGTACTGTATTTAAACTGAGTAGGGGTATTTTAGTACAAATGCTCGGACTGCCTCAACCTAGCTCCGGCGCTCCCTTCTCCGGTGCAGTCTTAAGGATTAATTTAGATAGTCGGCATTTGAGATAAAACATAAGGAATGTTAACCAAAACCACTTATCGTTAAGGAATTTTGATAAGTTGGAGATTGAATAAAGATAGAAAGTCTCTAGCGCTGACAACTATGGCTGTAATTGTCCAAAAATACGGTGGTACATCGGTAGGTTCCGTAGAACGCATTCAATCGGTAGCTCAACGGGTCAAAAATACGGTAATAGCAGGAAATACCGTGGTGGTGGTCGTTTCTGCCATGGGTAAAACCACCGATGGATTGGTCAATTTAGCCAAACAGATCGCCGCCGAACCCTCGCGCCGGGAGATGGATATGTTATTATCCACGGGGGAACAGGTGACGATCGCCTTGATGAGTATGGCCCTAGAGGAAATCGGACAACCGGCCATCTCCCTAACCGGCGCTCAAGTGGGAATTGTCACGGAATCCGAACATAGTCGGGCCCGTATTTTAGAAATTAAAACCGATCGCCTTTCCCGTCATCTATCGGAAGGTAAAGTAGTTGTGGTCGCCGGTTTTCAAGGTGTCAGCGATAGTGATCAATTAGAGATTACCACCTTGGGGCGCGGTGGGTCTGATACCTCGGCCGTGGCTCTAGCGGCCGCCTTAAAAGCCGATTTTTGCGAAATTTACACCGATGTACCCGGTATTCTCACCACTGACCCCCGTTTAGTCCCCGAAGCGCGTCTTTTAGACCAAATCACCTGCGATGAGATGCTGGAATTAGCCAGTTTAGGGGCGAAAGTTCTCCACCCGCGAGCGGTGGAAATCGCCAAAAATTTCGGGGTTCCCCTGGTTGTCCGTTCCAGTTGGACAGAGGCTCCAGGTACTTGGGTGACATCCCCGGCACCGAAACCGCGCACCCTGCAAGGATTGGAATTGACAAAAGCAGTGGATGCGGTGGAATTTGACGGTAATCAGGCGAAAATCGCCCTTTTACGGGTTCCCGATCGTCCCGGTATCGCTGCCCGTTTATTCGGGGAAATCGCCCATCAACAGGTGGACGTGGATTTAATTATTCAATCGATTCACGAGGGTGACAGCAACGATATCGCCTTTACTGTGATGGGAAATGCCTTAAAAAAAGCCCAATCCGTGGCCGAAGCGATCGCGCCGGTTTTACGTTCCCATCCCACTAATACAGAGGAAGCGGAAGTGATCATCGAATCCGGGGCCGCTAAAATCGCCATTACCGGCGCGGGTATGATCGGCCGGCCTGGAATTGCTGCCCAAATATTTAGCACTTTGGCCGCAGCGGCAATTAATATCGAAATGATCTCCACTTCTGAAGTAAAAGTCAGTTGTGTCATCGATGAAGCGGACGGAGAAAAAGCAATTAAAGTCCTTTGTGATGCTTTTCAAGTGGAGTATTCTGCTAAAGTTGCTCATTGCGAAATCCCTAAAAATTTAGTCCCAGTCAGGGGAGTGGCCCTAGATAATAATCAGGCCCAAATGGCCATTCGTAACGTCCCCGATCGCCCCGGGATGGCGGCGAGAATTTTCTCGCTTTTAGCGGCAAAAAATGTCAGTGTTGATATGATTATTCAATCCCAACGCTGTCGCATTGTCGATGGTATTCCCCGACGGGATATCGCTTTTACTTTACCCCAAGCTGATGCTAATTTAGCCCAAAAAATCCTCTTAGAACTATCGGAAAGTTTGGGTTTACAGGAAGTGGTGGTTAATAATGATGTGGCCAAAGTGAGCATTGTTGGTTCGGGAATGGAAGGACAACCGGGGGTAGCAGCACGCTTTTTTGAAGCTTTAGCAAAGGAGAAAATTAATATTTTGATGATTGCTACTTCTGATATAAAAATCAGTTGTGTGGTGAATCAGGAAGATGGAGTCAGGGCCCTACAAGTGGTTCATGCCGCTTTTGGATTGGCCGGACAGGGTAAAATTGAAGTACCCGCCTAAATGAAATTACAAGTTCTATGATGGGGGTAAGAGTTGTTTAATTGTTGGCAACTTATACCCCCAAAAACCCGATAAATAAGTTAACCCTCATCACCCCGATTTTATCTATGGAACCGATAACAGTGGCGACAATTGTTGCTTTGGTATTTCAGACTACTGTAGAAAAATTTACCGAAGCTGCTCTAGAAAA
>NZ_JACJSW010000004.1:0-1968 GCF_014698375.1 Microcystis flos-aquae FACHB-1344
GCTTGTTTTGACAAAAAAATACCGATTTCTGGGTTGACATACTGAATCATTAAATCTCTAACAGTCTCTTCTATCTCTGCCAAGTTATTAAATTTCTCAACTTGGGATTGTTCATAAAGACATTGCCCTAACTCTTGACATAACTCTTTAATTCTTTTTTCATTTTCTGATCACATTGGACTGTTCCTCCCATCGAGATATATTCTGAATCGTAAGTTATAACTATTATAATCTCATTTCTCTTTGTGATCAGGTTCAAGATTTTCTAGTTTTTGACTGCTATAAGCATTAATACTCATTGCACAAGTGAGATGCTCCCCTTGCGAGATAGCCCAGATTATCAATCTTTTAACTTTCCCGATGATTGTCCTTTTCCCCAAGAAATTAGTCAGATTTTACAGAAAAAAGTTTGGCGATAAAATTATCTTTAAAAGTTTGTTAGTGGGTTTAGAAGACGGTCAAATCTGGGACGATGTCCGCTCAAATTATACTTCATCTTTATGAGAAATGCTGTAAATAATTGGTTATTTTCTAGGGAAATTCAAACTCATAAAATCCAGAGGTTTTATGCTAATTAAAACCGATTATGCTGGCTGGCTGAACGAAACAATCACTCTGTTAAAACAAAAAAACTTTGATCAAGTTGACTGGGAAAACTTGAGCGAGGAGATAGAAAGTTTGCTAGTCTCAGGCTAAGTTTCTAGGTCATTGGTTTATGGGGTAGCCAAATATCCTAAAACAGGATAGAGTATTGATATTCATACTGTTTATAAGACGATAAAAAAATCCATGGATATACCTGAGCCTTCCCATAGCCTGGCAAGTATAAAAAAGAATAAAGCAACAAGCACTGTTGGGCGCGGCAAAACTGTCCAACTTACTGAGAAACTAGCTTTTTCAGCTTGGAATAACAGCAGTGTTAGTCTGAGTCTTGGTAATAGCATTGAACATTATGATTCTTGGGAACAACCTATAGTAATAATCTCAGACGGAGGCTACGGTCTTTTAGGATTTGAAGGTGATACATCAGATCATCTTGACTTACCTGAATGGTATGAACCTCATGTGGAAGCTTGGTCTAAGTTGGCCTTGCCAAATACAACTCTTTGGTTTTGGAACTCAGAAATTGGCTGGGCTGTGGTACATCCAATACTTGAGAAATTTGGTTGGCGATATGTTAATTGTAATATATGGAATAAAGGAAAAGGTCATATTGCAGGTAATGTCAACACAGAAAAAATAAGGCGTTTTCCGGTGGTTACAGAGGTTTGCGTCCAATACGTTAGAGAAGTCAAAATTGCTGACTTAACACTTAAAGAATGGCTCCGAAAGGAATGGTTAAGATCGGGCTTACCTTTGCGTCAAGCTAATTTAGCTTGTGGTGTTGCAGATGCGGCAACAAGAAAATATTTTGACCAAGGACATTTATGGTATTTTCCCCCACCCGAAATGTTTGAAAAATTAGTTTTCTATGCCAACGAACACGGAAACCCAGAGGGAAAACCCTATTTTTCTAAAAATGGCCAGCGTCCTTTAACAGGTAAAGAGTGGGAGAAGATGCGCTCTAAATTTAATTGCCCTCATGGTTTTACAAATGTTTGGGATCGTTCAGCTTTGCGCGATGATGAACGAATTAAGTCTCAGGATGGTAAAGCTGTTCACTTAAATCAAAAGCCACTGGATCTGATGAAATTAATTATTGAAGCTTCAAGTGAGGAACAGGATGTGGTTTGGGAACCATTTGGGGGGCTTTTCAGTGCCTCTTTAGCTGCCAATATCCTGAATCGAAAAGCTTTCGCTTGTGAAATTGACGAAACTTATTTCTATTATGGAGTCAAAAGGTTTAGTCAAGTAGTTCATCGGAAATTTTGGGTCTGAAACCCCGCCGTTCTAGGTTGGCTTTACGTTAGAATTAAAAGGCCAGTCTCGAAAACCAAGTGGACGGCGCAGCACCTTGAAAACTCGGCT
>NZ_JACJSW010000040.1:0-30024 GCF_014698375.1 Microcystis flos-aquae FACHB-1344
GTAGTGACGGCGACTATTCCGTTGTCTGTCTTGCCAATTTCTCCCAGGTACTGCCTGCCAACTCCGGCGGTCAGATTGCCACTTTTTCGATGTCCTGAGTCATCGACAATCAGGGAAAATCCTCGGGGTATTTGCGTCTGGCGGCATTGGTTCATCACTTGCAACCGACATTCATTCACCTGACGGTCTGACCAGGGAGATTCGGTCAAAAAGTGATGTAATCGGTTATAAACTACTCCGACGGCATTATTGGCCATTTGAGGGAGATTTTTCCTCTCACTTTCCCCTAATAATCCTCCTAAATATTGTCTGAAGCCGTTTTTTTGCGCTTCGTTTTTGAAGCAATTGTCAAACCGCCGACACCATCGGTCAAAGCATGGGGGCATCGCGGCTGGGGTTGTCTCTTTCATCGCCGATTTTTCAACGTAAAGTGCTTACTCTTTAACGATTATACTCTATTATACTCTTGTTGATCGTTTAAGTCCCACTATTACAGATAGGCGTTGGCTTCTTACACAATCCTTTCCTATATGAATCTTGCGCTGGTTACTACTTAGATTTCGACCTGTCTAAGAGATTCATAAGGATTACTTCGTTCCCAACCACCGTATTCCTAACTTTAGTGTCTTCCTCTGTACCGAAGCTGTGTAGATGATTCTGGTTGAACTCTATCTTTTCCCAGTACGTTAGCTTGTTAACATTTTGTTGCCAGCCAATAATCTGTGTAGGCTAGGTTTCAGTGACGATACTTCTGACGGAAGTTCTTATTCATACACATAGTTAGATGCTAGACAGGATTTGATGTCAGATTCATCTTTACTGCCATTTAACCCCGCTTTTCCCCTTTTGATGACCGTTCTCCACAGGAAGGGGTTATGCTGTCACTCCATCATCTGGAGGGAAGGACTTTCACCTTCACGGTTATTGAGTTATCAAGGTTCTCAACCTTGTCCTACCCACGTCTGTTAGACTTTTGGTAGGAACGAGTCGCACGATAGATTCTGTACTTAAACGCTTTTAATATCTTGTTTACCCAACTAAATTTACTATGGTAAACTATGCAAGGCTAAATTGTCAAGGATTTAATCGTGCTTCGCTGTTTTATATTGGTCGGGGTTTCATCCTGTCAGTACGAGGGTCTTCACCCCGACATCTGTGATAAATTGGGTTATGTGTGCAAAGGAGTGAGCGAGTGGTGTTTAGCATCGAACCAAAAATTATCAATCCGCCCAAAAACCGTCATGATTATCAATTGTCGGAAGCAATTCGCTATCGTGCTTGGGTAGAGATTGATCGCTCGGCATTACAACAAAACGTGCGAAAAGTCAAGGCCTTATTAGCCCCAAAAACGGAATTAATGGCGGTAATTAAAGCCGATGCTTACGGACACGGGGCAGTTAAGGTGGCTAACAGCGTTTTAGAAGCCGGAGCGCAATCTTTAGCCATCGCGACTATCGGGGAAGGTATCGAACTGCGGGAAGCGGGAATCGTTGCCCCAATTATGATTTTAGGGGCAGTGAACACCCCGGAAGAAGTGGCAGCCTTAGCCCATTGGCAATTGCAACCCACCCTGGTGCAAATCGAACAGGTGCAAATTTTTGCCACCGTGATGAGACGCTTAGAGCAGCGGCTGCCGGTCCATATCAAACTAGATACGGGGATGTCTCGCTTAGGTACACAATGGCAAAACGGCACCAAATTCGTCGAACAGGTTTTAGAGGCTCCTAACCTGAAAATTGCCAGTATATACTCGCATTTTGCCACGGCTGACGATCCCAATCCCGAGATGATGCAGTTACAACGGCAAAGATTCCAACAAGCGATCGCCGAGTTAAGCTCAAAAGGTTATCATCCCCCCTGTCTGCATTTAGCCAACTCTGCCGCTACCCTAAGCGATCGATCTCTGCACTACGATCGAGTTAGAGTCGGATTAGCTCTCTACGGTCTTTATCCCGCCGATCATCTCACCGATAAAGTCCCTTTGCAACCCGTCCTGCAAGTAAAAGCGCGCATTGCCCAAGTCAAAACCATTGCCGCCGGCTCCGGAGTGAGTTATGGTCATCAGTACATAGCGGCAAAAGACACCCGTATTGCTGTGGTCGGTATCGGTTACGCTGATGGAATTCCCCGCAATCTCTCCAATCGTTTAAAAGTATCCCTGAGAGGACGTTTAGTACCCCAAATCGGCGCGATAACCATGGATCAGTTAATGATTGACGTGAGCGAGATTCCAGAGGTAAAAACAGGGGAAATCGTCACACTTATCGGTAAAGACGGCCCGCAGTGCATTACCGCCGACGATTGGGCGCGAGATTTAGGTACGATATCCTGGGAAATTCTCTGCGGGTTTAAGCATCGTTTGCCGCGAATTATTATTAGCAACGGCTAATTATGGCGGTGATCTTAAAAAATGTCAATTGGCGGCAATTCTTATTGTTAACTGACTGGTGAGATCTGTAATTAATTTTGCCTAGATACTTGCCTTGGTCAAGTGCGATCGCTAATTGCCAGTCTAGATTAGGGGATGAATTCTCCGCCGCTTTAGGTTAAAATAAACAGGGTTAATCGACGGCAACTGATTAGTTTTACCCTAGAGGCAGCGATGACTATAAGCAACGATTTACCCCTACCCCCCGGCAGTTTCGGATTACCCCTATTAGGAGAAACAATCGCTTTTTTGACCGATGGGGATTTTGCCAGCAAACGTCATAATAAATATGGTCAACTTTTCCGTACTCATATTTTTGGCAGTCCCACGATTATTTTATCCGGTGCCGAGGCTAACCGGTTTCTCCTCAGCAACGAGAATAAATACTTTGCGGCAACTTGGCCTAAAAGTACCAAAACTCTCCTCGGCAGCGCATCTTTAGCGGTGCATACAGGAGATGTCCACGCTTCCCGTCGTCGCTTAATCTATCAAGCTTTTCAACCCCGGTCCCTGGCAAGTTATATCCCTACGGTAGAAACAATTACCGCTCGCTATTTGGAGCGTTGGCAAAATGCAAAAACCCTGTCATGGTATCCTGAATTAAGAAACTATACTCTCGATATCGCCTGTAAATTATTTGTCGGTCTTGACCAGGGTTCTGCTACCAAATTAGGAGAAGCTTTTGATACTTGGTGTGCGGGACTATTTACCCTTCCCATTCCCCTTCCCTGGACAGCTTTTGGCAAAGCATTACGCTGTCGAGAAGAATTACTACAAGCGATCGAAGCTATCATTTTAGAAAGACAAAAAAATGATGACCCCGGCCAAGATGCTCTTGCTATACTTTTACAAGCTAAAGACGAAAACGGTCAAAGTTTATCCTTAGCGGAATTAAAGGATCAAGTGCTATTATTACTCTTTGCTGGTCATGAAACTTTAACCTCCGCTATCGCTACTTTCTGCCTACAAATGGCACTGCATCCCGATATTTTTCAGCTTGTCCTCGAGGAAATAACTAATTTTGATCTATCCACTCCTTTAAGCGTCGATACCCTTAAACAGATGACCTATTTAGATCGCGTTTTAAAAGAAGTTTTACGTTTTACTCCCCCCGTGGGAGGAGGATTCCGTCGGGTAATAGAAGACTGTCAATTTAACGGTTATCATTTGCCGAAAGGATGGGTAGTGCAGTATCAAATCAGCAATACCCATAAAGATAATAATATTTATTCTCATCCTGAAACCTTTGATCCCGATCGCTTTTTAGCCGAGGAAAAACCCTACGGATATATCCCTTTTGGTGCGGGATTACGCGAATGTATAGGCAAAGAATTCGCTCGTTTAGAGATGAAAATTTTAGCCGTCCGTTTAGTACAAAAATACGATTGGCAATTACTCCCCAATCAAGATCTGACCCTCACCTCTATCCCCACTCCCCACCCCCGGGACGGTTTACAAGTCACCTTTAAACCCCGTTAACCAGCTAGGATAAAAAAACTTTTAAAAAAGTTGAGAATTTTTCTCGGAGCCGTGAAATTTATTTCACGGCATTTATTGACCGAACAGAGGTTAATCGGCAGCGGGTAAAGCTTTCGATAATTCTCCATTTTGCCGATGATTTGGTCTATCAAATTCGAGAACTAAGTAACGAATTAAACGCGCTAGGGATTTTTGTAGTAAACCTTCAGCAATTTTTTGTCCCATCTGTTGGGTTTCCGGTTTAGCGATTAGTTTAGTCATCACTGGCACCATAGCCATGGCATCGAATCCTTTCGTTTCCTGTAAAATACTAAAGATGTTGCGAAGATGCTCGAAAGTCTTAGCATCACCCAACAATTCTGGGGGAGTTTCTTGTACCGCTAAACCCACCTGTTGCCGGAAATTAACCGTGAGATTAAACCAAGTGCGACGACCGAAGTTATCGAGAGCATTGACTAACTCATTCACTAATTTTTCGCGGATAAATATACCCCTATCTGAAAGGAGAAAATCTAACGCTTGATCGGTGACTTTCTCGAAGTTAAAATCATTAGAATCTTTAGCATTACGCAGGAGATTTTCTAAACGATTCCAGCGAAAAGTACCGTCTTTAAACAATAAATCCCGCAGGGAATCTCGCAACTCCGTGGAAGGATCGGTGAGCAGACGTTTAGCAATGTAAGGATAGGCTTTACTCAGTACCTTAAAATTAGGATCGATGCCAATTGCTATTCCCTCTAAAGTCACCATCGAGCGAATAATCAGGGCATAATAGGCAGGAACTCGAAAGGGAAACTCATACATCATCGCCGACATTTTATCGGTGATACTTTTAAAGTTTAATTCTGCCACACTCGCCCCTAAAGCATTACCGAAAACTTCCGAAAAAGCGGGAACAATTGGCTCTAAATTGGTAGTTGGTGACAGGAAGTCTAACTTAACATAATCCTTGGCCAAAGACTCAAAATCCCGGTTGACTAAATGCACCACCGCTTCGATTAAACCGTAGCGTTGATAGGGTTCAATATTGCTCATCATGCCGAAATCAAGATAAGCTAATTTACCGTCGGGAGTCGCTAATAAATTACCCGGGTGGGGATCCGCATGGAAAAATCCGTGTTCAAGTAATTGACGCAAAGAACACTGCACCCCCACATTAACTAAGTGGGTGGCATCAATACCCTGAGCTTGAATTTCTTTGATATTAGTTAATTTTGTGCCGTCCACCCACTCCATGGTTAAAACCCGTCGCCCGGTATATTTCCAGTAGATTTTGGGGATGTAAATTTCGGCAATGTGACCATAAAGTTGAGCGAATTTTTCGGCGTTTTGTCCTTCGTGAAGATAATTAATTTCTTCAAAAATACGAGCGGCTAATTCGTCGGTAATTGCCACTAAATCGGAGCGAAGTCTTTTAATATTACCTTTCACCCAAGTCGCCAAACTACGCATGATATACACATCTAAAGTTATACAGCGAATCAAATCGGGACGCTGTACTTTAACGGCGACTCTCTCTCCGGTTTTTAATTTACCTTTGTAAACTTGTCCTAGGGAAGCGGCCGCTATGGGATTGGGGGATAATTCTGCGTAAATTTCCTCGGGAGAATAACCTAATTCTTCTTCGATAAAACGATAGGCAATTTCATTAGGAAAAGAGGGAATTTGATCCTGGAGAGTGGTTAATTCTTCTAAATATAAAGGCGGTACTAAATCAGGCCGGGTAGAGAGAGCTTGACCGATTTTAATATAGGTGGGTCCCAATTTGGTCAACATTTCCCGCAATTGTACGGCCCGTCTAATTTCATTTTTCGGCGATTTTCCCCGCAGTTTATCCGACCAGATACCGATGACAAAAGATAAAACCGGTAGGGCAATTTCGATTAATCTCCCCAAAACGTCTAGAGGTCGCCGACGGTAATAGTCGTTAATAACTTGGGGATTGTAGCGCCAACTCTCGGCTACGTTGTCATCCATGGGGCCGATATCTTCCCGATGCTCTTCGGGAATATGCACGGGCTGCACTTCAACGGTAATCGCTTCTGGGTTTTGCGTCTCTGGGGAGATCATCTGTTCGGACATAGTTCGGTGACGGGGCAGGGTGATTTGTAAACTATTGTAACAAGTATCGGCTTTCTGCCCGATCTTGTTTCTGTCTCCCTAGTTCTCGGCTCCGGTTCGCCGTCAACTTTCTCCGGATGGTTATCGGTGTTTTTGACGATTTCGAGGCTGATACTGCCCTGATTATCCCGAATGTGATTGTCAAAAAATAGGGCGGTAATTTGGCTGATTTCTAGGACTTTGTTCAATAAACTAGGGACGGCTGACCGATAACTAAATTCACCGCTAATCATCCGAGGTTAAATTGGCTAAGTTAATCATTACTATTACCTCTCAAAGTATTCTACGATGGCTCTTGCTATCGATTCTGCACCATCTTTAGCCAGTTTAACCTTTAGTCGTGGCGGTTGGGGGGCTTGGCGCAAAAAGTCCCAATTACCTTGAAAAAATTCTTCACTGCTAATAATTTGATGATCACTATAATCTTGGATTCCAGCCAATAAAATCGCTGATTCGGCGAAACCTTCTCGCATTAGGGAAACAATCGGCACCTCTAATTTTAAAGCCTCGGCAAAGGTACTATATCCCGGTTTGGAAATAATTCGATCGCACAGGGGCATAAAATCCACGGGACGATAGCTCCGATCTGGTTTATCCTGTAAGCGGACTAAATTGGGCAATTCGGGCGCGTTTTTTTCAAAAGTGATAAATTGCCAATCGGGAAAACTGGCGAGGTTATCATAGGGAATTGCTTCTAATCCTAACCCCCCAAAACTCAATAAAATAGTTTTTTCTTTGGGGGCATTTAGCTTAAATTCCTGTCGCAATTGTTCTTCACTATAGCGGGGTGTACCTCCGGTTAAACCTGCCTCGGTAACATGGGGAAATGCTGTCATTGCTTCTGCTAAAGGCAGTTTAAATAAGCGATCGCATTGATTATAACAACGACTAATCCAATCACTAATACTGGCAAATTCTTCACCCCAATCACGATAGATAAAATCCCAGCCGAAGTTACCGATCATCCAACAAGGAAGCCCCGCGCTTTTGGCAATTAGTGCCGCTAAAGGCGGTAAATCTGCCACAACTAAACCCACACGATTAGTTTTAATAAAATTAACTTCACTGGCAATAATTGCCCTTGATTGAGCAATTATTTGTTCTAATTTTTCTTTAGTAGCTAATTTATCCATCGTTAAACTATCCGATTGGATTACTCCCACATCAAACCCCCGATGTCTTTGAATATATTCTCCGGATATATAGGAATCTAATAACCAGCGCGGGGCCGTGGTGACTAATATCGGCAAAATTTCGGGATTAAGTTCAATAATATTAGCTACCACCGAAGCACTGCGGACAGCATGGCCAAAACCATGATTAGTAACGGCAAAATAAACAACAGGACGAGACATAAATAGCAAGTAAGGTGAGAATAATAAGCAAGAAATTTTGTTTTTCAGACTGTAGATAATAATTACCCCTGATTTTAGGGAGGCAAATGAGGCAGTATATAAATACTAGCAAAAGCATAATATTCCGCTCCCGATTGACAAGCTTCTTGCAGTAAAGATAAAGCCTCCGAGTCTCCTTGTTTTGCGAAACGTAATAATGCTAACAACCTTTTAATATATTGACTACGATAGTTAATTAATTCTTTTCGTCCACGCATACCATTGAGATCGAACAAATCTTCAACAATTTGACCACGCCGATCCCGACCATAAACACTGGCCAATTTTGCCATTTCATCCCAAATAAATTCAAGATGTGTATTCGGATCGGTTACTCCATCCGTGGGGTCTATTAACAGAGGATTTCCTGTGATATCATCGAGAGGAAAATTTGTGCCTTTGTGATTGGCATCATTACATTTATCACAAGAAAGCAGTAAATTCTCCCAAGTAAAAGTCAGATCAGGATACTGGCTTTTTGGATAAAAATGTTCGATCGCTCCGTAAGTTACCACTGTAATCTTACTTTCACAGTAAGCGCATTTCCCATTAAACATTTTAACTAATGCGTCTTTAACTTGCGGATGACTGTATTTATTTTGTGCTTGGTTAATTTGAGCTTTAGTTGCCTTGTTGTTTGATTTTATTGATTCTAAAGCCTCTAGCCAACGAGCGGCATTTTTAGCTAATACGCGTGGCTCTGATATTCTGGTGACAGCAATCAAGATAAACGCTCCTCTAGTAAGGCATCAATTCGGGATTCTAAACTATTAGGTTGACTAATTTCGCCAAAGGGTTTAACTTCTCCAACAAATAATGACAGTTGTTCATATTCTTGCTTTTCTGCTGCCGCCAGATTTTTCTTTTTACGATTTAGTTGGTGGTAACGCTTAATTTTATTTTCTGTATCAGTGGGAAAGGTTGATTTCAGACCAAAAGCAGAACTTGTTAAAGTACGATCAACATTAGCCGCTAATTCTAAATAAGGAATTTCTACAATCTCTGATTCACCCGCTACCAGATCGATTCGTAGGGTTAAAGAATTTGGCCCTGCACCGGCAGCGATTAAAGGACTATGAGTAGCGACAAAGAATTGAAGCTTGGGAAAAACTTCCTGTAACCATCCAGCAATTTCCCTTTGCCAAGAAGGATGTAAATGAATATCTAACTCATCGATTAAGACGACTCCAGAAGCCTCTGTGGGGTTATCTAGATTGGGGAAGGATTGTAATAATCGCCAAATTAAATCCCCAGCTAAAGCAATCATACTCCGAAAACCATCGGATAAACTAATGGTTGGAACTTTTTGACCGTTAACTAGAAACTGAATCAAGCCATCGGCAGTTACTTCAGCAATTTCTACATTACCGGGTAACAGTTTAGTAATTGCTTCTTCGCCGATTTTTTTCATTTGTTTAGATTTACTATCTTCAGGATTTTTGGCTATTCGATAATCTAAATACACCATCCATCTCTCAAAAGAACTTAAAGATGTATCCTCGTTAAATTGGCTGAAAAAGTTGCTAGAGCGTTGCGGGGGTTCAAGACTAGGAATAATCACTTGACTCACTCGTGTCAAACGACGGAAAGCTCCATAACCGACGGCAAACCAACCATGATTATCGGAGGCAAAAGCATTGGCTCGCAACCAACTTAAAATTTTAGTATTTTCTTCGATTAATGCTGGTTCTGTATAAGTTTGTTTGTCCTTACTGCCTCCTAACTCTAACCTTTCCTTGCCTGTAACAAAATAGGAATAAGCAAAAGTTTTTCGAGTTTTATCCGTACCAAATTTTCCCGCATCCCCATCTTCTTGATGAAGCACTGCGGTTAATTTACCCGGTGTCTTGGGATTACATATCCAACCAGTCGGACGTGGTAATAATTCTTTGGCTGCTTCTGGTCCCGCGAGCAGTAAAGCCAAAGCCTGTAAAATCGTGCTTTTTCCTACTCCATTTTCTCCTAATAAAGTGATCCAATGATAAGGTTTAGCGCGCCAATGACGTTGATTATTGGGATTACTAATAAATTTAATCTCTTGATTCTGGAAGCATTTAATGTTTTCGAGTTTTATACTTTCAACCCACATGGACATTCCCCCAGAGAATAACAGCGATCGATAAAATTCTAGCTTATTCGGCCACATCTAGCCCTTTTTGGCCTTCATCTCTAAATCCAGTCAAAAACCCTCTCTTCGGGGAGAGGGTGAATTAGATTTAGGAATTTTCTTCTAATCCAAAGACGCGATTAAAAGCTTTCAAGACTTTATAACCAGAATCGATCGATTCTAGCGGATCTTTCCGCAAACGGTGACGTAAACAGAGAACAATTACCCGACGGATATCATCTACCGTCACAGTTGTCCGTCCTTCCAAAGCGGCCAGAGCTTTAGCGGCGCGATTGGTAACGATATCGCCGCGCAATCCGTCCACGTCCAACTCGGAACAAACCTCGGAAATTTTCACCCGCAGCTCATAATCAAGCTCCACGGAAGGCAAAAGATTTTGGGCCTCCACTAGCTTTCTTTGTAGTTCTTCCTGTTCTAAGTTATATTTCTCTAAAAACGAGATCGGATTGCCATCAAATTCCGCACGCTGTTCCACGATTTTGACCCGTAGAGGTGGTTCTTTGACGGTGTGAATCTCGGCGTGCATTCCGAAGCGATCGAGCAGTTGTGGGCGCAATTCTCCCTCTTCTGGGTTGCCCGATCCCACCAAAACAAACCGGGCCGGGTGACGAATGGAAATTCCTTCCCGTTCCACCGTATTCCAACCACTAGCGGCCGAATCCAATAGCACATCGACGAGGTGATCGTCAAGTAAATTGACTTCATCCACATAGAGAATGCCGCGGTTAGCTTTGGCCAGCAAACCAGGTTCAAAAGCTTTTACCCCTTCTGACAGGGCCTTTTCGATGTCAATCGTGCCACAGACCCGATCCTCCGTCGCACCGAGGGGCAAATCTACCATAGTGACTTTTTTCTTGGCAATGGTCAAGGGGATGGCCTCGTCCACCCTTTGCCGCACCTCATCGCTCATTAAATCAGGATCATTGGGGTCAGAATTAAAGGGATCGTTAGCAACTACGTCAATTTCTGGTAAAAGGTCGGCTAAAGCCCTAATGGTGGTCGATTTTCCCGTACCTCGATCTCCCATAATCATCACCCCGCCAATTTTGGGGTCGATGACGTTGAGCATTAGGGATAATTTCATTTCTTCCTGGCCGACAATAGCGGTGAAGGGAAAAACCACGCGGCGAGTTTTCGGAGGAGCTTGGGGAGTCACGGTCATAGGTGGATTCAAAAGTCAAGAGTTTTTGAGTAAAGAATTATATCTAGTGGGGATTCTAGCCGTCAGCTTTCAGCAAAGCTTTATCATTGTAAGTCTTTTTCCCTGCTTTTTAAGATCCAGCGCCAGAGGGGATGACGCGACCCTTCGGCCCGAATTTTCTGCACCCGTTGCTCTAAGCGCAGTTTTTCTCTGGGGGAAAGTCCTAAAATAATGTTGCGACTTTGCCAGACTAACACTGCTCCTGTAATGGCAAAACAAAAGGCTAGACCGATAGAAGGCCAGTAATTGAAAGCTAAAGCGTATCTAAGGGCTGTCCAAGTAAAATATTGCCGCATTAAGGCTATATCATCCCATAAAACCCATAAACTCGCCGAACCAATCCCTAACCAACAACCCAACACGAATAACCAACGACCCCATACCGTCAGTCGATGTAATCTTTGGACTTGTTGCTGTAGTTCGGAATTGGCCATTTCAGTTATCAGTTATTCAGTGGGGGTGTGGGGTGTGGGGTGTGGGGGGATGGGGAGATGGGGAAGTGGGGTGATGGGGTGATGGGGAAATGGGGTGATGGGGTGATGGGGAGAATCAATAAAGGTAGTCTATTGACAACTGCTCACTGATTACCACTGTCCACTGAAAACTCAAATCTGATAACTGATAACTGATAACTGATAACTGATAACTGAATTATCCCTTGACAATTGCCCCAAAATCTGCTAGAACTCGGGCGTGATTTCGCAGTAAACCCAACAGATTTAAACGATTGCGACGGACAGATTCTTTTTCGGCCATGACTAACACACTATTTTCGCCATCGAAAAAGTCAGCCACCACGGGAGAAATTGCCGTTAAAGCAGTGACGAGACGCTGATAATCTCTTTGCTCTCTTGCGCTGATAGTTTCGGGAATTAGGGCAATTAAAGCGTCATAAAATGCCTGTTCGGAGGATTGTTCAAATAACTCCGTATCGATGATTGCCTTGGCTTCTAGGGTAGTTGTATCTAAATCTCCTTTTTGTGCCAAACGGGTCGAGCGATTGACGGTTTCATAGATGTTGGCTAACTGACCATCCTGACGAATTTGGCATAAAAAGCGAGCGCGTTCACGGGTATCTAATAAATTTTCTAAAGCGCGAGACTTATACTCTGGATCGTTTTCCCCTAAAACTGCATTAACGAGATCATAATCTATCCTAAAATCATCACTTAAGAGAGTTTGCAGACGTTGTAAAAAGAAATCTTTAATCAGATTGGCCGGGTTGGGTTTATCGGGATGACTGGTGACAAAATCCTGAGCTATTTGCTCAATTAATGCCAAAAGATTGATATTAAAATCGGCTGACCAGATAATACTAATTATTGCATTGGCAGCCCGACGGAGAGCGAAGGGATCTGAGGAACCAGTGGGCAGCATTCCCAGTCCAAAAATACCGACTAAAGTATCTAAGCGATCGGCAATTCCCACCACTTGACCGGTTATTGTTTCCGGGAGTATATCCCCAGCATTGCGAGGCAGATAATGTTCAAAAATGCCCCGGGCAACTACAGGCGATTCACCACTAATTAAAGCATATTTTTCGGCCATTACTCCCTGTAATTCGGGAAATTCATAGACCATTTGGGTAACTAAATCCGCTTTACAAAGCATGGCAGTGGACTCTATATCACTGCGACTTTGTTCATCGAGATTTAACTGTTCGACGATCATCTGGGCAATTTCCATAATTCGATCGACTTTATCGCGCATGGTTCCCAATTCTTCTTGGAAAGTGACGGTTTCCAGTTGGGGAAGAAAACTATCTAAGGGTTCATCACAATCGGCAGTATAGAAAAATCTGGCATCAGCTAACCGTGCGCGGATAACCCTTTCATTTCCCGCGGAAATAATCTCCGATTTCTGGGGATCGCCATTGGAAATAGTAATAAAATAGGGTGACAAACCCTGGGGAGTTTTCACTGGGAAATAACGCTGGTGTGTCACCATCACGGTAATAATTACTTCTGGGGGTAATTCCAGAAATTCATCGTCAAATTTGCCAATAATTGCCGTGGGATATTCGACTAAGTTAGTCACTTCTGCTAATAAATCGGCGGGAATTTCTGCCACTCCCTGGAGTTTTTTAGCCAGGGTGGTAATCTGATCAGTAATTATCTGTTGACGCACTTGCGGATCCGCTTCCACAAAAATCGAGCGCAAACTGGTTAAATATGCTTGGGGATGACTAATGGCTAAGGATTGCGGGTGTAGAATGCGATGACCAAAAGTTAAGCGATCGCTGGTTAAAGTGGTAGAGCCATTAATTAATTCTAGGGGTAAAACTTCCCCATCCACTAAAGTTAATAACCAACGAATTGGCCGGGGAAATCTTAAATCTCCATCTCCCCAACGCATAAAACGTCTTCCTTCCAAACGGGTAATCCATTGGGGAATTAATTCAGTTAAAATCTCGGCTGTTGGACGACCCGGAATCGTTTTTTCAATATAGACAAATTCTCCTTTGTCTGTGGCACGAATGGAGAAAGCATCGGTGCTAACTCCCTGTTTTCGAGCAAAACCCTCACCAGCGGCGGTAATTTGACCATTTTTGTAGGCCGCACTAACTGGAGGTCCTTTGATCTCCTCGCTGCGAGCCTCTTGCTCCCTCGGTAATCCTGTGATTAACACGGCCAAACGGCGCGGTGTTGCGTAAACTTGAATAGCAGTCGCGTCCAGAGATTCCGTCTCTAAACTCTTGCTAACTCTTTCCTGCCATTGTGCGATCGCGCTATCGACAAAATCTGCGGGTAGTTCTTCTGTACCGACTTCCAGTAAAAAATCCATCTGATTGATTGGCCGTGTTTATGCTTCACCAATCATCTAGGCTATCACAGAAGCCGTATCCTTAGTTTTTGCTCAGCTGTACTGCATTTAAACTGCATATTGGAAATTTTAGTACAAATGCTCAAACTTCCCCGACCTAGCTCTGGCGCTGCCCACTCTCCTATCCCTTTTAAACATTATGTTAGTATAACTATATGGCGATACAATTGCATTAGCTTGGCTAAACGGACAAAGTTGCTATCAGATTTTATCTGTTATGTCAATAAAGTTATGAAACGATTTCTATTATTATTTTGTGTTCTCGTGAGTTTTTTGCTGTTTATCAGCTTTGAGATTGATTTTTCCTTGTCTGCACTAGCTCTAACTCGACAACAGCTAGAGGGGCCGGGGCAGCTGTTGTATCAATCCCGTCATAGTTTGCGCGATGATACTGGTAGTCCTTGGCAGGTGGTGTTGTTCAAACGAATTAAGGATGGGGAAACCCGAGAAATTAGTTTGCGCTTGGTGGGATTTCCTGAAGGGATTGAGTTTCTCCATGGAGAAAGATTGACGATAACGACAGCTAAAGGCGAAATTTTAGCGGCTAAGGATGCTTTTGCCGAAAAATCACCAGCAGCTAACGTCGGTCAATACGAGATGCAGGATATCTTACCGCAGCTACCCGTTACTGAAGCGATCGAACTTTCCCTACCCCTAGAGGCTCCCCGTCATCTTAACATCCCGATTCCTGTACTTTTAGAATGGCAAAGTCTGCTTTTTTCGGCAAATGTTCGACTTTTTGGGTTAGGGTGAAAGATGCAGCAAATTGGAATCAGCGACGATGGGAAAGATTAATTTATTAGTCAGTGCCACCTCTGAGGATTGGATAGAACAGGCAATTAATAATTTAGGGATTATTCTGCTCGATCATTCCCATTGTGAGCGAAAAGCGGCAGGAGTGGCCTTAAATCTCATGTTTCGTTATCCTTCCTACGCTTCCCTCGTGCGGAAATTAACGGCGATCGCCCAAGAGGAATTAGAACATTTTGAACAGGTAAATCAATGGTTAGATAAATGGGGAATTCCCCTCGCTCCCTTGAATTCTCCCCCTTATGGTGCTAAATTAAAGGCCCAGATTCGTCACCAAGAACCCGATCGCCTTTTGGATTCGCTGTTAATATCAGCTTTAATTGAGGCGCGTTCCCACGAAAGATTGGGTTTATTGGGAGAATATTGTCCTGATCCCGATTTAGGCAAATTTTATCGTAGTCTCATGGCTTCCGAAGCGCGTCATTATGGTATTTATTGGCTCTTAGCAGCGGATTATTTTGAACGGACAGTGATCGAGCAACGTTTAGAAACCCTAGCGGTGATCGAGAGTGAGATTTTAGCCAATCTGCACCCGGAACCTCGTATTCATAGTTGATTGCACCCAAGTACAAACCCTATCTAAATTACTCGTTCAACTCAATTTCTCTCTTAGAAAAGGGTAAATCTTGATTGATTGCCTCAATTTCTTCCTGTTCCATTTGATTAAATTCATGGATATAATTGCGGAGAATTTGAGTCATTTTGCCATGATAAAAACGGTGTAAACTGTGATTAGCAGTAGCGGGAAAACCCCGTCTTTTTTTATGTTGTCCTCCCGCACCCGGGTCAAACATGGTAATACCTTGACTAATTGCCCAATCGATCGGTTGATAGTAACAAGCTTCAAAATGTAAACAGTCGTACTCTTGAAAACTGCCCCAGTAACGACCATAAAGATTAGTATCTTTGCGAATACAAAAAGATAAACCCACGGGTTTAGTATCCTTTTCATTTTGGTAGGCAGTAATCAAAACCACTCGCTGACGATAGTTCGGATATAATTGTTCAAAAAATTTCTGTGTCAGATATTTACTTCCCCAGTAAAATTTATCACAGGTACTGCTATAAAACCGATAAATTAACGGGAATAAATGATGGGGAATTTCTTCGGCGGCCAGAGTTTTAATAATTAACCCCGCATTAGTCACCGCTTTCCGTTCCCGTTTAATATTGCGGCGTTGATTAGCATTAAAAACCGTCAGATAATCTTCAAAACTTTGAAAACCCTTGTTATTCCAAATATAACTATGATGTAACCAGGGAGTAAAGCCAAAATTTTCCATTAAAATTCGCCATTGGGGATCCACAAAAAGAAAATGACAACCCGACAGATTATTTTGATCACAAAAATGATCAATTGCCGCTATCATTAAAGCAGTAATCTCCAGTTCATTTTCCCCTGGAGCAATTAAAAAACGATAACCTACCGCCGGAGTAAAAGGGGTCATTCCTAACAGTTTTGGATAGTATCTAATCCCCAAACGATGGGAAAGATCCGCCCATTGGTGGTCAAAGACAAATTCACCGTAACTATGACTTTTAATATACAAAGGAGCGGCGGCAATTAACTCAGCACCGCGCCAAACTGTTAGATGAGCAGGTTGCCACCCCGTGCGTCCCGTGGCGCTGCCAGAAGTTTCGATATTATGTAACCATTCCCACTCTAGAAAGGGAGTAGTTAGGGGTTGAGCGAGAGCATCCCATTTTTGTTGGGGAATCTCACTCATTTTATCAATCCAAGCGACAGAATATTGTGGTTTAAGCTGTTCTACCATGGGACAAGATAAGTCAACCTTTTTATTTAAGGTAATCTAGTTTTGAGATTTGTGGGAATCTCGTTCAAGGGAATAATGTAGGAAAATTTCTTCTTGCACGGTTTCCACGCTCAAAAGTCGTAATTTTCTGGCAGAATCAGCCATAAATCCAGTTCCCCCCAGGGGAGTTGCCGCTTTATTGCCTCCTAACAGCAACGGACAAATGGTTAGGTAGATTTCATCGATTAAATCTTCAGCTAAAAGAGAGGCAATTAATTCACCTCCTCCCAGAATCGCCAGCTTTTTAATACCTAGGGTGGTAAATTGACTAAAAATAGCCTTCCAATCACCGCAGACTAAGACAAGCTCAAATAAACCCCGATTTTCCCATGCCGCCACTTTTTCCGCTGCCGTGATTAACCAGCGCGGGAAAGGCTGCTGAAAAAATTTCATCCGGGGATCAAGCTGGCCCGAATAAGAACAAACGATCTGTATCGGTTGCGGGGATAATCCCCGTTGTTGACGGTATGCGAGAAAATCGGTATGACGGATAGGAAGACTGGTGTGATAAGCGCGCAGGGTGTTAGCACCGAATAAAGCGGCATCCATGCGCGATAAATGTTGTTCTAGACGCATTTTATCGGTAACAGAAGCAAATCTGGCCGCTGACTGGTAGGCGTCGGCAATTTTACCATCGGCACTCATGGCTAAAATAACGGTGGTGTGAGGACGATTCATGGCAAATGATGAGGAATATCACCGGGTCCGATTGGTTAATAGGCTAGTATAGTCTGGAGTTTGATAGCAAGAATCAAACCAATTTCTGCCTATGCCTATCGGTCAATCCTCCTTTCGTCGTATTCTGCTCTCTCGCTTACTCTTGGTTAGTGTTCCTGTACTACTAATGGGAGTTTATGTTACCTATCGTAAGGCGCGATCGGCTTTTTTGGAAACGGCCCGTCAAAATCTCACCGAAAGTGCCATCAGAAAAGCAGACAATATTGATCAATCAATTCAATTTTTGCAGGCCAATCTTATCACTGCGGGCGAAAGTCTGGTTTTAAAACAGGGAACCTTAGCCGAAAAAGAAGCTTTTTTACAACAATTCACGGCCCAGCTTCCTAATCAGATTAACTGTGTGGAATTAATTGATATTAAGACCAAGAAACCTTTATTAAATCGAGCCTGTGAACCAGAAATTATCAAAGTTTTGCCCCTGGAAAGATGGACAGAAAAACGGACTAGCTCTGCTGGGAATATCGAGAATGTTTTAGTTAGAAGTTTACCTCGACAACTTTTAACAAAATCTCCCAATAATAATCGTCAATTAGAATTAGTTTTTGCTGTTCCCATCTACGATAATCAAGGACAATTACAATCTAGTCTGATTCTGCAAACTTCTCTACTTTACCGTGAGAAGGTTTTACCCGGTTCTTTATCGGGTTATCCCGTGGTTATTTCTGAAAATGGCATTATTCTCGCTCATCCCTATTTTGATCGCATTGGTAGCCATATCAGTCAAGAAGCTGATGCTGAACGCCTCAATCTAATCATCATTAATGCTGTTAGAGGTCAACAGAGATTTCTCCATTTATTTTCTTTCGAGAAATATGGCAAAGAGTTAGTCGCAGGTTATAGTTCCCTCCCCAGTCCAGTTACGGGAGAATCATCCCAAAAATGGATAGTTTTAGCCATTAGTCCCCTCTCCCAAGCTCTGGCTCCTCTGCAACAAATTTGGGAGGCAATTTTTTATCTGATTTCTGGTTTATTATTAGCTTATTTAGTAGCTATTATACTGATCACTAGGGATTTAGCTAGACCTTTAGAAAAACTGCGAGATTATGCCTTAAATATTCAGAAAATTCCTTCACAAAATATTACACCACAGAACTTTAATATTCGAGAAATTAATCAGTTAGCCTCGGCCTTAGAGGAAATGCTCGAACGTTTACGCCTTTGGGGAGAGGAAATAGTTAAGAGTTGGCAAGAAGCGGAAAATGCTAATCAATTAAAAAACCAATTTTTGGCGAATACTTCCCACGAATTACGCACCCCTCTCAATGGTATTATTGGCTCAATTCGTTGCGTTATGGATGGATTTTGTAATAGTGAGCAGGAGGAAAAAGAATATCTGCAACAAGCGGATAATGCAGCTGTACATCTTTTGGAAATTATTGATGATATTCTCAGTATTGCTAAAATAGAAGCGGGCAAACTTTCCGTTAATCTTGAACCAGTAGATTTACACCAAATTATCAATGAAGTTATTAATTTACAAACAGCATCGCTGCAACGTAAGCACTTAAAATTCAATCTACTTTTTTGTCCAGAAATTCCTATAGTCTATGCTGATACCACTAAATTTAAACAGGTAATTTTGAATGTTATTTCTAACTCAATTAAATTTACTGATACAGGCACAATTTCTTTAATAACTCGCCTAGAAAATACACAGGCTATTATTACTATCATCGATACAGGAATCGGTATAGACCCCCAGCAACAATCAAAATTATTCCGTCCTTTTGTGATGATTGATGGTTCCACAACTAGAAAATTTAGCGGTACGGGTTTGGGATTAGCTATTTCTAAGAATTTTATGAAAATGATGGGGGGAGATATTACTATCTCTAGTCAAGGTCAAGGTTTAGGAACAACTGTAGAAATTATTCTTCCTCTAGTGGGGGAAAGAAAGCTTGATTCTACCCCAGAGGAAAACTCATCTTTGCCGATTCTTCCCTCTCTTAAAAGCTAAAATATCTCTATTTAATTTCTGTAATTTATGAGGAATTTAGTTTATAATTCCTCTAAACTTTCTACAGGCAAATTAACCACCTGATAAGCACCAAAAACCTTGATCGCGTCGGTATAATTGGTTAATTCTTCTAAAGTTGCCGCGATTAAATGCTGTTGATCTGGATTAATTTCTAGATCAATAAAAAATATGTATTCCCCTAAAGATATTTTAGTTGGTCGCGATTCGATCCGAGATAAATTAAGCTGACGTTTGGCAAAAACTTCTAAGGGTTTGACTAAAGCGCCGGGTTGATCTAAAACTTGAAAAGCGAGGGACATTCGCTCACCTTGGCGATGGGAAGTTAAAGCCATGACCCAAAAACGGGTACAATTATCGGGATAATCATTAATTGGTTGTATTAGTATTGGTACATGATAGAGTTTTGCTGCCCGGGGGGAAGCAATAGCGGCAGAATTGGCCTCTCGATCGAGAATTTGAATCGCTTCTGTGGTAGAATTAGTAGGAATAATCGGCACGGTAGGCAAATTATTTTCTAGCCATTTTTGACATTGAGCTAAAGCTTGGGGATGGGAATAAACGGTTTTAATTTCTGTTAGCGATTGTCGAGGAGATAGAAGTGCATGGGAAATCGGTAAAACTAATTCTTGTTGAATCTGTAACCCAGGTAATTGCCATAAAGCATCAAGAGTCATTACCACACTTCCTTCGGTGGAATTTTCCACCGGGACCACTGCTAAATCGGCCTGATTTTGGACAACCGATCCCAGGGCCAAGGCAATGCTAGGATAGGGTATTAATTGACGAGGCTGGGGTGGTAAACTATTAGCATAGGCTAAAGCGGCTGTTTCTGAATAGGTTCCCACCGGCCCCAGATAAGCGATCTTTACAGTCATTGAAATTATCCCCGCAAGCAATTTTTTCTAGCTATTATTTGTCTATTAACATCCCTGTTTAATTGTATCTCAATTCTGGCAATGTTAAATAGTCAGACAAAATCAATTTCTGACAGCGTTTCTTATAAAGATGAAGTGTAACCTGCATTTGGTAAGGTCGTTGGCCTCAATTACCCCCCTGTTCACTTTTATCGATAGCGGGAAAATGACAAAGACATTCAGCCACGGTTTTCAGTTGATAATTGGGTAAAGGAGCAATATAGTAGGGAACCTTTTTAGCTAACTCTAGGGTACAGGTAATTTTTTTAACTTGGCTTTTACCGCCCAAAAATTTACAATCATAACTAGCATTGTGAAAAACCTTTTCTATCCGGTCAACCAGCATGATTTTAGTGATAAAATAGTTAGTAAGATCGGGTCGATCAAGAACATCCAAAATTGTCACCCGCTCACCCGTTAAGTCCGTGGAATCAGCCAGAATTTGAATCAGAGACAAACGGGGAGTCTTGCTATTGTAATCGGCTACTTCCGTATCTAACCAAAGAATGGGAAAATGAGAAAAGTGATCGATCGCATTCCTAATAGCGTCGGATTCCGTTAAATAAGGCATGGTTGCAGAGGCTGAAAAATGTATCAAAAAATCTTGATAGCAGTAGATTTGTCGGAGATGGGGGAGAGTGTCTTTAAGGAGGCTGTATCCTTAGCCAGTAAGTACGAAGCTAACCTCCTACTACTGCACGTCCTTTCCCCTGAGGAAGATTATAGCCCTTTACCGATTCCACCCAATTTAGCCGATATTTACCCCGCCCAGGGGAATGATCTCACTCTCGATTTTTGGCGGCAACAATGGGAAGAATTCGAGGAGAAAGGGGTGGCCATGTTGCAAAAAAGAGCTAATCAGGCGGGAGAAATGGGTGTCAAGGGAGAATACCGGCAAATTTACGGCCATGCCGCCAAAACTATCTGTAAAGTGGCGCGAGAGGAAAATATTGATTTAATTGTCATCGGTCGGCGTGGGCGATCGGGTCTAGGAGAGTTATTCTTAGGTAGTGTGAGTAATTATGTTCTCCATCATGCCCCCTGTTCCGTCTTAATTGTTCAACATCATCAAGACTAAAAATTCCTGTTAGCTATTCCCCCCTAAAATCCCCAAACGATTAAAAGGAAAAAAGCGAAAAACCGCCCTACCAATCACGTTATTTTCCGGTAAAAACCCCCAGATATGGGAGTCATTGCTATTATTGCGATTGTCTCCCATGACAAATAAATTATTTTCCGGCACAAGCAAAGGCATTAAATTATATTGAGGGGATTCGAGAATATAATCCTCTGACAAGGGTTGATTATTCAGGTAAATTTTGCCCTCCTTGACAGCAATTACGTCCCCTGCGGTGGCAATCACTCTTTTAATAAAAGCTTGGTCCCTTTGATATCCCTGTAATTGTAATTGTGCCGGCGGTTCAAAGACGACGATGTCCCCCCGTCGAGGGGGATGGAAATCGTAGGAAAGTTTTTCCACCACTAAGCGATCGCCCTGTGCTAAGGTGGGTAACATAGAATCAGAGGGGATAAAACGAGGTTCAGCCACAAAAGTGCGAATCAGTAGGGCTAAAACTAAAGCTATAGCGATAATTTGCAGATTTTCTCGAATAGAAGCCCAAAAACTCTTAGATTTGTCCTTATTAATTTCTTGCTCTTGCATTATTGCCCAGATGATGGTTGATGTAACTTAGCTTTCGCTTGCTGCCAAAAAACTGTTAATTCCTCTAGTGTATAGTCATGGAGAGGCTTTTCCGCCACGGATTCCACTAGGGAAAAACGTTGAATAAAACGCAGATTAGTCTCTTGTAAAGCGATACTGGGGTCTAAATTATACCAGCGAGCAAGATTGACAATAGTAAAGAGTAAATCGCCTAATTCGGCCTGTTGATGCTCTTTATCGCCCGATTCTAGGGACTCTTGCCATTCTGCTAACTCTTCGCCAAATTTTTCCCAGACTCCTGCGATATTTTCCCATTCAAAACCGACTCGCGCTGCTTGCCGAGAAATTTTCATCGCTCCCATCAAGGGTGGTAAAGTTTGGGCATAACGGGTTAATTTGCCGCTAATAGTCGGGTCATTTTTTTCCTCAGCTTTGATTTTCTCCCAATTTTGACGCACCTGTTCGGGATTTTCTAGGGATAGCTCCCCAAAAACGTGGGGATGACGACGAATTAATTTATCGGTGATGCCCCTAGCCACTTCTTCTAGGCTAAAATTACCCTCATCGCTGGCAATTTGGGCTTGTAAAACCACCTGTAGCAGTAAATCACCTAATTCCTCGGCAATGGCAGTTTTATCACCGCTTTTAATCGCCGCTACCACCTCATAAGCTTCTTCGATAACGTAGGGAATTAGGGTTGCCGGGGTTTGAGCTAAATCCCAAGGACAGCCGCTTTCTGGGTCTCGTAAACGGGCAACAACGGTGATTAAATGGTTTAATGCCTCTAAGATGCCCTTGTAGCTGGGATTGTCGGTTTCTGGAAGGCTAGACATCGATTTTTTCCGGTTTTCTCCCCCATTATACCGGTTAGTTATCAGTGATCACTGATCAGATGTGAGTTTTCAGTTAACTGATCACTGTTTACCGATCACAGCAAAAAAGCTTTTATTTCCCTATCTTCTCATATTCAGTTACAGCCTTTCTCATAATTTGATATCGACGACCGGCGACCGACTCCCCAAAAGGAAAACTTCGTACCTCACCATTCAGATAACTGCTTTAGCTCAATAACGATGAAAAAACCCGGTAAAACCGGGTTCCACTAGCTTGGAATCTGTATAGTCAACCGATAAAGCAATTGAAAACTTAAATAAATCTAAATAGAAAAAAGGTAAGTAATTCCACTGTAAGAAAATCAGATTTAATGAACTACCCCGCAAGTTAGGGGACAAGAAGCATAAACAGCTTGATGAGAGGTTTTTACCTCACCGTGTAACCAGTGCAACCAGCTAACTTCATGGGGATGAACACCTTTTGCTGCTAACAAAGCGGCACTAATTAGGATAGCCAAAATATTGATACCAATAATCATTCCCGCCACTAAAAGCACGGAACTAATCGGTAAAACTGACTGTAAGATAATCGCCGACAATGCTCCCACTGTCATCATTAATACTACTAAAGGAAATCCCACTACTAATAAACAGACAGTGAGGACGAAACTCCAGAGAAGAAAGCTTTTTAGCATTGCTAAAGAAACGTGGCCCCAGTTATTTCTTGCGGTTAATTGCATCTTCCTGACCTCTTACAAACTTGGTGGTCTAACTTTTCTGCACGTCGGCTCAAAGTTGATGAAAACCAGTATAGGGAAAATACCGAAGAAGATGAGCTATTCGCAATATAAATTTACAATCATCGCTGATCATCTATGTTATATGTATCGAACTATTACAAGAATCGGCGAGAGGTATCGAAAACTTTACAATCAGTTTTTCTTGATCCCCAATCTAATTTCCCGATGAAATCCTTGATCCCCGTCGATAATCCTTTCTTGTCTCCCTGCCCTCAGATTTTTCCTCGTCTCCTTGTAACAAATCTTTACAAGCACCTCTAGAATTCTCAGAAAATAGGTGGACGGGAGCGCCAGGGTTGGGAGTGGGAAGTGGCAAGGGGTTATCTATTCTTGTTTAGATGTAATAACCTCCATCGGTCTGAGTAATTTATCCTCGATTGTAAATCCCTGCCTGACTATTTTTGTGATCGTCTGTTCTTCCAAATCGGGGCGTATTTCTCGAGCGACCACCTGACAGATAGTAAAATCTGGCTGATCAGCGGATAGTTCTATTTTCAGCACCTGACGTTTTTCTAGAATACTTAATAATTTTGTCTGTACACTTTTTAAAGATTTCGGTAATCTTTTCCCGACTCGATCATCTGGTTCGTGTCGATATTCTAAATAATTTAATAACGATTCGAGGGTATCAAATACCTCTAATAGTTCTAAAAAAATCTGTTCTTTTTCCGAGCGATTGTTCTCTCCTTGCTGCCGTAAAGCTTGTTTTAAACTTGCCTCCTCTTTGGTTAAATTTATAATTAGGCTTAATAATTTGTTTCTATCTTCTTCGCTAATTTTGTAATTATTCATCCTTATTCCTCCAAAAAATTAAGGTCTTTGAGTATCGATGAAGCCAGTTCGCCAGCAACTTTTTTAAGTTGTTCTTGATCGTAATTATTAATATCATCCATGGTATTTAAGATTTCTAAAGATGGTAAAGGTTCAGACAATTCCGAGAAAGACATGGTTTTCAAGCGTTGAACCAGAGGGAGATGAGGACGTAAATAATCCGCAACTATCCTATCTTGAGGATTCATTAATATCTTACGCGCTTTAGCTATGCTATCCATAGAATACCTACGGCGTTTCATAGCTAGACCGAAAGCTTTAGTGATTTCGGCAGTGGAAGCGGCGGGGGAAATTTCTAGAATATCGTAAGGATTACTATCTAAATTATCGTACATTAATCTAACTCCCATTAAATAATATGAAATAGTTTATAGACTTCTCGAAACTCTGGAGCATCTGGGCATAATTCGTAAGCCGATCTAACAAGTTCTATTAGTAATTCTTGGGGTAATTTTTGATAATTTTCTCTTAAAAGATCGAGACAGAATTGGGCGGTAAGGTGACGGAGTTTTTGTGATCTCGATCGTTTCGCCTTTTTGATCGCCTCAGAAAATTGATTGCGCTCCATCAATCGCCCTACTTCCCTTACGTCTTTTCTAAAAATAATCTCCTCGATGAATTCGTTTAGTATGGCATTATTGTAATCTATCTGTTTTAATTTCTCCAGTTCGCTTAAAGCTTTGGAATCGTCTATCTTTTGCTCATCCAATCTCCTGACTATTTCCAAGGCTTTATCTCGGACGTAATACATTTTCGAGTTAGTAGTTTGTACTAACTCGTACCAATTTCTATTCATCCTTAATAGATTCTCGAAACCCTCAATCTCCTCCTGTAATTCTAGGTAAAGTCGATCGATCTCCTCAATCCATTCTGGGTGATTTTTAAGGGCTGGTTTCGCCTCTTTTAAAGGATTCTCGGCTTTTTGCCACTGTTTCTGTTGTAGATAATGACAACCTTGATGGAATGATACAAAAGTATTAGCTATCTGTTCGAGATTAGATTGGCAGGTTAGGGGTTTTAACGCGACTCCGCGAACCCGATCCCCCTGCAAACAGGCAGCCACCGATTCCCCCCAACGGGTATAGAGAGTCGCCCAGAATTGATCGGGCAGTTTAACAGTATTTCTATCAGGGTGAGTCCGATACAACCCAGGTAGGATGGTTAACCCTTCGATATGGATTCCCTCTACAGGATTATCCCGTAATAACCCTAGGGCGACAGTATCGCGACGGTAAAGATCGCGAAGTTGCAGGTAGTAATTTAGGTCTTCTTTGGTTCGATCGATCAGCTCCTCAAGTATTCGGGTTAATTGTGCCTCTAAGTCCCGTATATCACCGTCATCGATAACTTTCCAAACCATATTCCTGATACTGGTGTTGAGATTTAAATTCGCCGTAGCGGATAACCAGACGGGTATTAATTTCTCTAGGGTAGCGGGATTTTCTACCGATCGATAATAAAGGGCGATTGCCAAATTGTGCAATGATTCCAGATTGCGTTTTCTTTCCCATTCCCTCTCGGCGTTGATAAGGATTTTTTCTCGATCCTGAGACATCCAGAGTTGATGGGCTATCCGGGAGACGATATGATTGCTTAAGTTCTGGCTAACTTGAGGGTCATCGCCGAATTTCTCTAAAAACACCTCGCTTTTCGAGCGGGCTAATTCTAGGTTTTCTTCTTGAATTAGTTCTTGTATTTCCTGCTGTAGAGTTAATTTTTCCCTTTGGCTATATCGGGTGAGCAGCTCTATCTGTTCTTTAATTTCCGGTCGATCGATCTTTTTCCATTCCCGACGCGCTTTCCTCCATTCCTTTAATCTCGCATAACCGTAACCCCGGAAGTAGATCGATTCCCTATCTTCGATTCCCTCTAATTGTTCTATTCCCTCCCGATAGTTCCCCGCTTTAATATTCGTCATGCCTAATCGCCGGTTTATATCGATTAATTCGGGTGTCATGAGTAGGGCTTTTCGATAGCTATCTATAGCCTTGTTTAGATCGCCGTTTTTTTCGGCAGCCACTCCCTGTTCAAAATAATTGAAGCCGATCGTTATCTGTTCTACCTTAGTTAATAGGTTTTTAACGTCCAGTCGCTGGAAATCTGCTAGGGCTTTATTTATTAACTCTCTCGATTGTTTTAGTTGTCCCTGTCGGGCTAATTCCTGGGCTTTTTTAAGTCTTACTTGACAGATATTTTCTGGCTCTACCTGTAATTGACATTGCTGGATTTCTAAACGGATTCGGTGATGGGAATAAAGAGCCTGTGCGCTTTCCAGTACCCCTAAAGCCTTCTTAAAATATCTCCGATTTCCCAACTCCTTGCCCTGTTTAAAAAAATCCAGAAATTTTTTTCTTTTTTCTAATTCTTGTTCAAGATTTTTCTCTAAAGATCTTAACTTAGGATCATTAATTAATTTGTTAGCCTCTTGGTAGAATTTTAACGCCTCCGATAACTTTCCTTTCTCGAAAGGGTTTCCCGTATCTTCCGCTTGTAATTTTATCGCCTTATTCGCCAGTTCTCTGCCCTTTTTAATTCCTTCTATTCGTCCATAAAAAACCAAGAAAATCAAAACAAATGTAGTGATAGAAAAATAAGTGATAAAATTCTCATCTAAAGCCAGCCAATTTTTGAGGACAAAGAGGATAAATATAATGACAAGTACGCAACCAAAGCCGGTTAATATTTCTGATTGTCTTGACCGATAGTTATTGTCCTTATTAGTAGGAAACCCTAAAAAAACACCCGTTAAACTAATGGCGAGAAAAAAAGCTAAAACAAATCCAATAGCATAGCCCAAGAAAACTAACATAATATTCGTACTGGGTAAAATTAACAGGATTTATCAGAGTTGGGGATCAATAACTTTTCACCGACCTCGAGAGAATCGAGCCGATCAAGCAAAAAAGGATTACCCTCAAGTATGGGAGATAATAGAGACTCATCTCCGTAAAAACGTTGAGCGATACGAGATAGGGAATCACCCGCTCGAACCCGATAGTTAAACCCATCCACGCAGACAGTTCTAGTCACCTCCTTCGATGGCGCGATCAGTTCCCCAACAGGAGGGATAACGGGACTAGATTCGCTGACAGGGATTAGGGAACGGGGGAATAGATTAGAAGCGATAGCGCCCAGAAAAATCCCCAAAATTAACAGCAAAAGAGCCAATCCCAGTAATAAGCCGCGGCGGTTAGTTGCAGTCGGATTATCGACAACGGGAGATAGTTCCATTAAAAGACGTAGAGAGGATAAATCCGTCTCGCAATTGGGGCAAACATTCCCCTCCACGTTCGATCGTTGACAAACGGGACAATTAATTTTACTCATAATTAAAATCGGGTTAATCCAGTGGCCACATTGCCTGTCGGTAATTCGATCTCGCAATTCTGGCGAACTTCCGGTAATAATCGCTGTAATTCTCGTTCCGCCGTTTCTCGATCCCCCGCTGCCAAAGCGGTGATAACCGCGAGGAATTTTCTCGCCATACTATCCGCGCTGGCTTGATTTACCACTCCAGTTCGGGTGATGACGCTACGACACAATAGCAGCAGCAGCAACAATTCGGATAAATTTTTCCTCTCCTGTAGTGCCGTTTCATTTAATCGCTGTATAGCCGAAAGATTACCGTTATTGATAGCTTTATTTAAATCTTCGATCAGTTGTTCGATGCGTGCCTGTTGTTCTTCCAGAACCAGAATTTGACAGTATTTTAAAACGAACTCGAACTCGGAGATCAGGATTTTACCCTGACTACTATCCTCGCAGGTGTAAGTTTTTAACTCCTGTAATTTTTCCCTGGCTACCTTGACCCGATCTTGCCGCGATTTTCCATCCTCTCCGCGGATTTGATTGGCCGCCCGAACTATTTCCCCAGCTATTTGATAGACGTATTCGGCCCCTACCGTGGTTAATAACTCCTTACGGTTCATCTCCTCGATACTTTCTTCTACCTGTCGCGATATCGCCTCGTCCTCACCCCCGCGGGAAAAATCGGAACTCACTTTGATCGAGGGGTCATTTTTTAAACTTGCTACCATCGATAGAGAATTATTCTGTTCGTCTAGGGAAACGGCTAGTAATATTTCTGTACCCTTTGGATAGGGTCGATCGAGGGCTAACCACATTTCCCCAATTTTCTCGTCGCACTTCTCCCCGGTACTTTCTTCCCGCACCCGATCCGGACTATAAAATTTAAAATGGATCAGACTCTGATCATCCACTTCGGTTTTAAAACTGTGGGTGGTTTTAACGGGTAATATATCCCCCTGTTTGATGATCCGATATTGGCTGCTGTCGGCCAAGTGGATACAGTAATCACGGGATACGGTCATTACCTTCTCTGTTAAACCAGCAGCCACGATCGCTGCTCCCTCCGCTACTGCATACATCGGCCGTCGATGAACTACCACCCTCTCGGAACCGAAAACTCTTTTAACTTCCTGTTGGACGAAAGGAATCTGGGAGGAACCCCCCACTAATAACACCACATCGATCAGATCTTCGGGATAGTCGGAATACCGGATCGCTTCTTGACAGATGGCGATCGTTTTCTCCACTAGGGGCCGGATCATCTCTTCAAATTCACTCCTCTTAATCGTCACGGAAATGGTGATCGCCATACCCATCTCATCGATCAACGGGGTTGCGGGGATGATGGCAGCACTTTCAGCACTACTTAAATCTATCTTTGCCCTCTCTACGGCACTCTTGAAATCCCCTAAAAATCTTACCCTTTGATAATGGGGCATCGCGGCGATCAGAGCGTCCACATCCTCTAGAGCTTCTTCTTGTGCCACTTTTTCCTTGACAAATCCCATTAATTGTGCATCTATATCATCTCCTCCTAACCAGAGATCCCCAGCTTTCCCCGATTCTATAAATTGATTTCCTGCGGCGGTGATCAAACAAGAATCGAAAGTACCGCCACCGAAATCGTACACCAGTATAGTTTTTACCTCCTCCGAATCCGGTTTATAACCGTAGGAAATTGCCGCCGCGGTCGGTTCTGAGAGCAACTCGCAGGCGATGATACCAGCCCGTTTTGCCGCCATCTGCGTGGCGTGACGCTGTTTATCGTTAAAATAGGCGGGAATAGTGATCACAGCTTCCTTTATCCGGCTTTTCTGACCGTTAGCCCCTTGATAATTCTGGGCATTAGCTACTACTTTTTTTAAAATCTCGGCCGATATGTCTTCCGGTTCGTATTCCTTGCCCCCTAACCATACCGATAGACTATCCTCCGTACCCCGGCTCGAGCGAGTGACTTTATAGCTTAAACGGGGTATTTGCTCCTGAACGATAGTATCGCTAAAACTCCTACCCATCAAACGCTTGATCGACATGATCACGTTTTCTGGGGTCGCCTTGATCTGTCTGTAGGCTTCCTCTCCCACGATCAGCCCCTCTCCGGCTAGGGAGACGAGCGATCGGGTTAATTTTCTCTCCGGAGGCGAGTTATCTGCGGCGGTCACTACCTCCACCCCCGCTAATTTAAATGCCGCTACTGAATTTGTCGTACCCAAATCTATCCCGACAATATTACCCATCGGATACCTTCATCTTTTTTAAGATTGCTCTTATTATACCCATGATTACTCTATTTGTTAAAGGAAATACTATAGCGATTTTCAGTCTAATGAGGTATGGCTGGACTTCACCCATACAGAAATACTAAAAAATCAACAAAACCCTTACTGCATGGGGCTTCTCAGAAAAAATTGACAAGCAACCACTGGGTACATTTTCCCCTTGAAAATGGCTGTACCGTTGACTGTATCTGGAGTAGAGCGATTCCGTAGAGTTGGCTGTATAGTGATCGCTAACCTTAGCGTAACAGATGGTGTCATTAATCTCTAGAGTCAGCGATTCCCTCTGTAGCCATGTTTTTGATGGTTTTCTGCCCCGAAACAAGCTATAGCGATCCTAAATTATTTTCAAAAAAGTGATAAGATAATATAATGTTTAATTATACCCAATAAAAAATGAATTACACAGGATTGGAGAAGCAAAGCAAGGAACTACAAATCGCTGAATTAGAACTATTTATAAAAAGTGTAATAGATTCAAGAG
>NZ_JACJSW010000041.1:0-5629 GCF_014698375.1 Microcystis flos-aquae FACHB-1344
TTCCCGGTGGTCTCGTGCGCCTGCCGTTAATTGCGCCGTTGGTGTTCGCCAGTCGTTGTCAGTCCCAAACAATCGATCGCTCCGATAGCGATCTATTTTTTCTTTGGGGTATCAGCTTACTAAATTAGCCGTAAAATTAAAAGCTAATAGAGTACCTAAAACAATAGACCTCTTGCAGAAATCAAAAATCGTTGTTAGGGTTAGGAGTCAGTAGCCAGTAGTCAGTAGTCAGGAGAATTAAGAATGAATCATAATCAATTAAATGGTCTATTTACAGATTTTATGGCATTTAATCCTTATTTTTGCCGTTTTTGAACCATGAAAAATTAATTATGCAAGAGGTTTAATTAATTATCCATCTAAACCGTCAGCCCTCAGTCGAACGCTTTTTCACCGGATTAGTAAACAGTGAACTAAAAACTCAAATCTGATCCCTGATAAGCTGTCTCCTGTCGACCGTCTCCTGTCGACCGTCTCCTCACCTCAGGGAAGATTTTTGCTGTTTGCAGGAGAGCTACTGATTCACTGAGGACTTGCGACGACGACAGCGTTCTGAACAGTATTTGACCTCATGCCAACAGTTTTGCCACTTTTTGCGCCAAGTAAAGGATAAACCGCAAACGGGACAAATTTTACTGGGAAGATCGGACTTCGAGACCTGACGTGCCATGATTAAACTTAAAAAGTCAAAAACTGCGCCTTATCTATGAGTGTAGATGAAAATAATCAGAGTTCCCCACTCGATCGCCTGAGAATTATTTTAGTTGAACCAGCCGGAGCCTTAAATGTGGGTTCCACTGCCAGAATTATGCGGAATATGGGCTTAAGTCGCTTAATTATCGTCAATCCTGCCTGTGATATCCTTGCAGAAGAAGCGCGACGCATGGCAGTACACGGAATTGAAGTCCTAGAAAACTGTTCACAGGTAGCCACCCTGGGGGAAGCTTTGCAGGGATGTCATCGCATCATTGCCACCACCTCGAAACCCCGTCACCTGAATACTCCCCTCGAAACACCCCGGGCTGCCCTACCCTGGTTACTCACCCCTAACCTGGAATCGGCCCTAATTTTCGGGCCAGAAGACCGGGGTTTAAGTAACAGCGAACTGAACCACGCCCAGCGTTTTGTCGGTATTCCCGCTAATCCTCAATATTCCTCCCTCAATCTCGCCCAAGCGGTGGCGGTTTGCTCCTACGAACTGTACCAAATGGCCAGGGAAAATAGGCTCGAACCCCCGTTAGAAACGCTCCCTAATGCCACTTTTGAGGCTCTAGAAGGCTATTATCAGCACTTAGAGAGCTTTTTGCTCAAAATTGGCTATCTTTACCCCCACACCGCCGCCGCTAGGATGGAGAAATTCCGGCAATTTTATCATCGGGCCCGGCCCACGGTGGAGGAATTAGCTCTGCTGCGGGGCATTATCGGTCATATTGAAAGTATCGGGCAACTTTTTCTCGGTCTTGATAGTCTCAAGGGCAAGAAAAAAAATTCTCCTAGCGATCGATAATAAATCTGGATACCCTTGAGGAAAACCGTGACTCGTCAAGTAACTCGTCGTCCCACTAAAGTCCAATCCGGCCCTGGGTCCCCTAGGGCCATGGACTCAAACAACAAAAAAAAGTCTTTACCGGTTAAAAGGGCAAAAAAACAGCGTAAAACTAACCTAATCGCCTCTTTTCTCCTTCAGGTTCTTCGCTTCTCTATCCTTGGTGTCGGTTTAGGTGCGATCGCTGGTACGGTTTTAACCGTGGTGGATCCGAGCAAATTACCTCTACACCCAAAACCCACCGCTACTAATTCCCCGACTCCCAAACCCGTCACCCCAAAACCGACCACGTTAGTTTTCAACGAAAATCTCAGCAGCCTCAACCAGAAATTACAGGCTTTAGCGGTCAAATATCCGAAATTACAGGCGGGAGCTTTATTTATTGACCTCGATAACGGTGCTTACGCTAATTTTCGCGGAGATACTATTTTTGCCGCCGCTAGTACGATTAAAATCCCGATTCTGGTGGCCTTTTTTGAGGATGTGGATGCGGGAAAAATTCGTCTCGATGAACCCCTTGTGGCCACTAAGGATGTCATGGCCAGTGGGTCCGGGGATATGCAGTATCTAGGAGTGAATAAAACCTATACTGCCCTAGAAACCGCCACTAAAATGAACGTAATTAGCGATAATACCGCTACTAATATGTTAATTAAGCGCATGGGCGGCAAAGAGGCTCTTAATCAGCGTTTTCAAGCTTGGGGTTTGACCAGTACGGTAATTAATAACGCTTTACCTGATTTGGAAGGAACCAATACCACAAGTCCGAGAGATTTGGTGACAATCTTAGGAAAAGTTAATCAAGGGGAATTACTCAGTTTACGTTCCCGCGATCGTCTATTAAATATTATGCAGGAAACGCGCACTCGCACCCTGCTGCCGCAAGGTATCGAGAAATCCGCCGATATTGCCCATAAAACCGGTGATATTGGCTCGATGTTAGCGGATGCGGGGATTATTGATATGCCCAACGGCAAACGCTATCTAGGAGCAGTGATGGTGAAACGTCCCCACAATGATAGTAACGCTAGGACTCTGATTCAACAAATATCACGCACGGCCTACCAACACTTTAAATGGTATCAATCTAAACCCGCAGCCAAACCGCAACCGGTCGCCCAGTCTTCTCCCTCTCCTAGTCCGGTCGTTATTCCTAGTCCGGGTAATTAGCCCCTAGGTTAAATTATTGGCTAAAAGACGGGCCAATTGTTCGGCATTTGCCCGGGGGGAAAGACGAGGGAGGATTTTTTCCCCCGTGGCTAGTTTTTGACAGAGGACGGGGATTTCGTACTGATAAGCGTTAAACCAATCCTCTCGACTGGTAATGTCCCTAATTTCTAACTGCCAGTCCGGTTGACGGATTTTTTCTAGTTTCTCTAGCAACCCTTCGCAAAGATGACAGTCCGGTTTACTGTATAAAATTAGTTCTATGGTAGTCATAAATATTTATGTTCATTACCTCCACGATTAGTCTCTCATCAACAATTCTACAAACTCCCACACCCACAACGACTTTAAATAATAATTTAGTTAATTCAGGTACTCAAGATCTAGTCTATATCGGTGTGTTTCTTCTGGCAATTACCCTAGTCATGGTTATTGGTATTATCAATAAGAAAATCGAATACGCTCTCATTTTTGCCGCAACTCTCACCGTTATTTTAATTGCTTTCTTCTGGTTTTTATAAGTCCTTCAACCAAGGGGATTGAGGGCAAACCCTCCTTAATAAAGATTAACGGCTCTCGTTGATTCACCTTCACCGAATTGTTAAGTAATACTAAATCTGGTTATTAAAGACTGATTATTTATAGCGTTTCCTAAGCTAGTGAGGTACACCTATTTTCTTCCCTTTTGCCTTTTGCCTGTTGCCTTTTGCCTAAAACCCATAACTTTTGTACCTCAGCAGACTGAAAAACGCTATATTCCCCTTTTTGCATGAGTGCATCAGTAGAAAACGGGTTTCTCGGAGAAACCCGTTTTCTGTGCGTTACTCAACGGATTTAGCATAATTCGAGTTCAGACTTGACAAAAATCTCCCTAAGACCGAGCGGAAGATTAAGGAGTGCATCTCATATTTGCAGAAATACCGACAATTAGCAATTATCAGTGACTCTTAAATTGGTACAAAAATATGAACAATCGCGTGTAAGCATCCCACCGAAAAACTAATGCGCTCCGGGGTTTGGGGGCGGCACCACGCCCCCATAGGGGTTTGGGGGGTAGAACCCCCCAAAAGCTTGGATTGAGTGATAAAACCGAAAGTAACGCCCAATTTTAGGAGAAAGTTTCCCCTTAAAAATCCCAAATTAGTAGATTTACAAAAATGAGATGCACCCCAAGCAAAACGATCAAACTTATAATATAATTGTATTGATTGTCGCTTGTTGCTAGAATCACCCAAAATTGACTCAATGGGTTTATAAACGATGACAACCCTAGATATTGCTACCGATATTGTCTGTCCTCCCACCGATTTATGGAGTGATGAACCACCCTTGGAAAGTGATCTGCATTTACAACAAATTATTTTATTATTATCTTGTCTTGATTGGCTCTGGCAAGATAGAAACGATTACTATGCCTCGGGCAATTTGACTATTTATTATAACGAAAGACAACTGAAACAGCGAGATTTTTGTGGACCAGATTTCTTCGTGGTTTTAGATACAGAGAAACGTCCCAGGAAAAGTTGGGTCGTCTGGGGAGAAGGGGGTAAATATCCCAATCTAATCATCGAAATTCTCTCCGATTCCACCGCTAATGTGGACAAAAAAGCCAAAAAGGAACTATATCAGCATACTTTCCGGACTCCTGAGTATTTTGGGTTTGATCCTAATACTTTAGAATGGCAAGGATTCACTTTAATTGAGGGACAATACCAACCGATTACCCCCAATGAAAACGGTTATTTATTGAGTAAGCAACTAGGATTATATTTAGGGATTTTTGCCAATAAATTGCGCTATTTCACCGAATCGGGTGAATTGGTTCCCACCCCTCAAGAGTCGGCCCAACAGGAAAGATTAGCCAAAGAAAGGGAAAGATTAGCCAAAGAACAGGAAAGATTAGCCAAAGAAAGAGAACAGCAACGGGCGGAAAAATTAGCCCAAAAGCTGCGAGAATTGGGCATTAATCCCGATGAAATTGCTTAAATATCCGGTTGGGTGTGTTAGGGTAGAAACCAGGGCGCAATTTTTCCTTAATTGCTAGGCATAAAATAAGACGAGGAATCCGAAACTCTGATTCTCGCCTAGTTGGTTAGCCCTATTCTTACCTAGAAATCATGGCAAAATCTGCTTAACCCGCACTGATGTTATAATAATGACCGAGAACAACAATCTTCAAATATAATTAGGGCTGGCTGAATAATGGTAAAACCCCTTTAAAATAAGGCTTTTGACCTGTTAAAATCCGATGTTCATGCTGCGAAAATCGGATTGGGACCCTCAAAAACCTGGCATTATCCCTCTTGTCGTACATAAATTGGTACAAAAAGAGAGGGCAACAAAGCCTGAAACGACCGGCTACTGACGACCGACGACCGACGACCGACTCCTAACCCCACCAACAAACTTTTTGCCGCAAACCCTACATATTTATTAGACAAAACTGCCGAAAAATTTCAAGCTGACTATAGCGTTTCCTAAGCTAGTGAGGTACACCTATTTTTCTTCCCTTTTGCCTCTTGCATGAGTGCCTTTTGCCTAAAACCCATAACTTTTGTACCTCAGCAGACTGAAAAACGCTATATATTTTAATCGATATGAGTCCCAGTTTGGGGTCAATCAATCAAAATATACTGATGACCATTGACATACTCCCACCGTCAAGCTACGCTGTGACGGGGGATTCTTGACCTATCACTATCGTAAATTCCTTGTTCAACGAGACAACTTAAATTCTCAATGTCTCCACTGAAAATCTTTCTTGCCGGACTCTCCCCCCCCCTTGCCCCCCGACATCGGGGGGGTTTGGGTCGGTTTCTGTTTGCCCAACAGTACCGTTGAGATGATTTCCCAAATATTTCAACCCTTTTTTAAGAATGTTGATTGCTGCATTATGATCCCTATCTAAGATTGTTT
>NZ_JACJSW010000042.1:0-16166 GCF_014698375.1 Microcystis flos-aquae FACHB-1344
TGTCAACATATCAGCTATGTACACTGGTTTAGGAAAATTGTCTATTCAATCTGAAAAATGGCGTTCTGGGGTTGTCATGTTCTTAAATGTAAAGTTTTGTTACGAGATTCAACATTTCTGTTTATATACCGACGGAGGCATTAAACTACCCACCACCGATATTAACCAACGTCTCGACCTTATCCCCTCGCTTCAATTCGGAAGCGAAATCCAACAATTAGAACTCCCCATCACCATCAATAAACAGACGGGTCAAATAGAAGGAACAACCCCCCCACGGGATAATAACCTTTCTCCCCCAGTCGTCACCCCTTCCTCTACTCCCACCCCAATTAGTGATAGTACCAAATGGTTTACACTGCAAAAAAGCTTAGGGCCTGTCCACTTTCAGAGAGTTGGTCTAAAATACCAAGACTCAAAAATCTGGGTTTTATTAGATGCTAGTCTTAACCTAGCTGGACTTTCCCTCTCCCTCGATGGACTTGCCGTTAACTCCCCCCTCAATCAATTTGACCCCAAATTTGACCTTAAAGGCATCGGCATCGACTACAAAGGCAGCGACACCCTAGAAATCGGTGGCGCATTCCTCAGAACTACCCGAAACGGCATAGACGAATACAACGGGGCCGCCGTTATCAAATTTAACGTCAAAGCCAAAACCCTCAACCTTTCCGCCATAGGGTCCTATGCTTATTTTCAAGGGCATCCCTCCCTCTTTATCTACGCCATTCTTGACTATCCCATCGGTGGACCCTCTTTCTTCTTCGTCACCGGGTTAGCCGCCGGCTTTGGCTATAACCGCGCCCTCAAAGTCCCCACCATTGACCAAGTTGCCACCTTCCCCCTCGTCGCCGAAGCCGTTAACCCTCCTCCTGCTGAGGGTTCTAACTCAGACCAAGCCGCCCGACTCACAGGAGAACTAACCAAACTCCGAGACTATATCCCCCCCGAAACTGGGCAAATATTCCTCGCCATCGGCATTAAATTCACCTCTTTTAAACTAATTGACTCTTTTCTCCTGCTTACCGTCGCTTTTGGTAATCGTTTTGAACTTAATCTCCTTGGTTTAGCCACCCTCATCGCCCCCCCAAATGTAGGCGCAGGAGTCCCCCCGGTTGCCGAGGTACAACTAGCCCTCAAAGCCAGTTTTCTGCCCGCCGAAGGATTTATCGGCGTTATTGCCCAACTTACTCCTAACTCTTATATCCTTTCTCAAGCTTGTCATCTCACCGGAGGATTTGCCTTTTATGGCTGGTTTGCCCCTAACGTCCATGAGGGAGATTTTGTCCTCACTTTAGGGGGTTATCATCCCCTCTTTAATGTCCCAGACCATTATCCGAAAGTACCTCGCCTCACCTTAAATTGGCAAGTTAGCAGTGAACTTTACCTCAAAGCAGATGCTTATTTTGCCTTGACTCCTTCCGCTATCATGGCCGGGGGACACCTCCAAGCTACTTGGAATAGTGGTCCTCTGAGTGCTTGGTTCAACGCCGGGGCAGATTTTCTCATGTCTTGGAAACCCTATCACTACGATATTTCTATCTATATTGATATGGGAGTGTCCTATACTTTTCACTTTTTTGGAACCCATCATATTACTGTTCAATTAGGGGCAGATTTACACATCTGGGGACCCGAATTTACAGGTATTGCCCATATTCATCTTTGGATTATTTCTTTTGATGTGAGCTTTGGTAGCAGTGCCTCGCAAGCACCCACAGCCATTGACTGGAATGAGTTTAAAACCTCTTTTCTCCCTGCTGATGATGCTATTTGTAGTATTACTGTTCAAGAGGGTTTAGTTAGAAAAGTTAATCAAGATGATAAAACAGATTTAGGGAACATTAATCCTAAAGATTTCTGCTTAGTCACTAATTCAGTCATTCCTATTAAAACTTGTAATGTTAATCTTAATACTCAGGAAATTAATACCCAGTTTGGCATCGGTTCCATGGCAGTAACAGCCTCTGAGCTAATCTCAGAATTAACGATTACTATTAATAAAAATGGTACAACGCTAAACTCAACAGAATTTGACGAAGATTTTGCTTGTACTCCCCTATTTAAAAAAGTTCCCATCGCACTTTGGGGCGAATCTTTAACCCCTAGTTTGAATGGTAATCAATTTATTGAAAATACCCTATCTGGATTAGAAATTAAACCTAAAAAACAACCAGAACTGGGGGCAACTCAAGCCATTAATCGCAGTAAATTACAATTTAGCACTACTTCAATTAATAATGCTTATCATTGGCGAACGATTAGCACTTTTCAGGAGGAAACCACTAAAGACATCCGTAACACTATTGTAGATAACGCAGTCAACAACACCAGAGATAATTTACTAAAAGCACTAAATTTGAAAAGTGAAGAAATTGATCTCAGTGCAACAATTGCCGATCATTTATTAGGTTCACCTAAAATTGGAGTTTTAGTTAATTAATTATTATTAAAGGAGTCAAAAATGCCAGAAACTACCACAACTGAACCCACTAAAATTGAATTTATTCAGTATCATCAACCAGCTTTAAAAGATGGTGACTATGAGATTACCATTCAACAGGAAATAAAAGGGGGGGAAATCACAACCGATAACTCCTTTCGGATTACTAGAAAATTTTCTGTAGGTGCAGAAAGATTTGACTTAAAACCTACAGACATCCACGCTGTATTTCCCCCTGATGGTAGCTTAGGAGAACATTCCAATGTTTTACCCCATATTATCCTAAACCGTAGTACCTTACCTTGGGAACGTCAATCTATTAGTAATAATAATACTACTACTTGGTTAGCTTTATTATTATTTGAAGAAACAGAAAACCCCGAATCCAAAATTATTACCCTAGAAATCTTAAAAGATATTAATAGTTATACTGCTAAATTTCCTAATTTTACCCTAGAAAGTGGACAATATAAAGACGATAAAGTAATAATTATTGATGTCCAGAAACAGTTATTAGAAAAAATTTTACCCACTAAAGAAGACTTAACTTATCTTGCTCATGTTCGTCAAGGAACAGATGAGCAAGGAAAATTAATCGGCGATGAATTAGCCGTTATTATTTGTAATAGACTTCCTCAAAAAAGTGGCAGAAGTATCGTCCATCTGGTTTCTTTAGAAGGACGTTATAATAATAACTGGTTTGATTTTCAGGGAGCAAGAGATAATGATAAGATTCGTTTAGTTAGCCTAAAAAGTTGGAGTTTTTCTTGTATTGATGAAAAGCAAAGTTTTCAAGGACTTTTGACCCATCTTAACCGAGAACCTAGTACCCTAAGATTGCCACAAGTTAATAATACTGAAGCCGAAAAATATCTATCTATGGGTTATGTTCCCCTACCCCATTTTTTACGACAAGGAGGGAAAACCTTCTCTTGGTATCATAGTCCTTTAATTACGGGAAACAACCCTAACAATAACATCACCTTACCCATTCGTACAGCAGATGAATTAATCATTTATAATCCTGATAATGGTATGTTTGATCTTTCATACTCTGCTGCTTGGGAATTAGGAAGATTACTCGCTTTACAGAGTAAAAATTTATCCGTTAGTCTCTATAATTGGAAACGCACTCATAGACAAAGCTTACAAAATACCGAAACTCATTTACCTGTTTATAATCAACCTAATACAGAACTTCCTGAGAGTATTTATAATTGGTTTGAAGATTTAAGTCTTCTTAAAGGTGTACCCTTTAATTATCTCGTTCCCGATGAACTTATGTTACCTGTAGAATCAATTCGTTTCTTCTATCTTGATTCCCTTTGGATAGAATGCCTATTAGATGGAGCCTTTAGTATTGGTCGAGTAACTACATCAGATCATAAACATGATCAAGAAAATAAAACAAATCTTGCTGTTAACAATTACCCCATAGTAACTGGTTTCTTACTCCGTTCAGATGTGGTGTCAAGTTGGCCAGGTTTACTCGTTGATGGTTATAATGAAGATGATACAAAAAAGATTGAATTACTACGGATGGAACGTCTTTCTGCTAATGTTTTAATTTGTTTATTTAAGGGGGAGATCAAAACGGTAGATATTCACCAAAAACCAGAAACCTTACATTTTGGACTAGACTGGGATGATGAGAATAAAACCTTTTACAAAAAATTAAAAAACTTAGATGGTCAGCAAATTGACAAAAAGGTTGATAATATTCCTTGGAAAGATTCAGAAAAAAGAGTTATAGATATCAATTCACTTACTGACAGGATTAAAGAACAAGTGGACAATAGTAGCTCATTTACCTCTGCACAATTGGCCTTAGAGATGATTGAAGGAGTAGAAAAAGTGAGATTTATTGGTTCTTAAAAACCTATTAAGTAGGTAGGCGTTAAAAATTATCAGATCCCCCCCTTATTAAGGGGGGATTAAGGGGGGATCCCCCCGCCTATCGGCACCCCCCTTATTAAGGGGGGATTAAGGGGGGATCGAACCTAAAATCCATTTTTAATTTAATTATAACCAGCTACTTATAGCGTTTCTCGCATCTGTGCGGCACACTTAAACCTTTGCTGATTAAGCTGTTCAGGATCGGGAATGTACCTCTTGTGAATCAGAAACGCTATATCTCCAAATGTTGATTATTATTTGCGGAACAATAAAAGCACAAGCACAGAAAACGGGTTTCTTAAAGAAACTCGTTTTCTTTATAGAAACCAACCTACGAGGCGATGCTAAACAAATTGAAAGTAAGAACTGTTTAACGAAATGCTGGTGTTATCTTGAACGACTCCAATTAAGTCACCTCCTTGATAGATGGCTGTATCTAATAAAGCAGAAGTACCTGCCCAATTTTCCCACGATAGGCGAAGTGAACCAGTATTCTTAATTTGAATACGGTCTAGTATGCCGACATATTCAACAATAAGGGCATAACCACTACCTTGATAATAGTTACCAGCACTTTCACCTAGCACAAAAATGTCATCTCCAGCACCTCCAACTAAGGTGTCATACTCATTGCTGTTAAAAGATCCAGATGTAGAGCCGGTTAAGCGATCATTACCATTACCACCACTCAGATAATCATTTCCTGATCCCCCGAATAAGGTATCATTTCCCGATTCTCCCCATAAAGTGTCATTACCAGTTCCCCCATCTAAATAATCGTTGCCATTCCATCCCCATAAGATATCATTGCCCGACTGTCCATAAAGTTGATCATTGCCATCGCGACCGTCAATACGATCATCGTTGGTATTACCGTAAATGGTATCATTGCCACCATAACCATAGGCATAGAGTTGTTCACTTCCCGTATAGTTGTAGTAGTCTGCTCCACTTGTACCGTAGTAAGTAGCCATGGCTTTACTCTCTTGTTTAGTTTTAGATAATGGCCAATATGCACTCTACCCCCCCAGACTGTATCATACGCTACAATTTAATAAATCTTTACATTTATCTCCCTGGCTGGGGATACCCTAGTGGTGCTGAGAACTCTTGAAAGTTTTTCTGTACAAGGATTTGCCGTCAGACTGGGGGGTGTCAAAAGGAGCGGCCGTATGAGATGCTCAACTTTCCCAACTTAAAGTTATCCCCACACCAGATACTCTCCTCTTAGTGCGATCGCTGCTTGGAGCCTGTGCATTAACAAACTATACTGCCTATCGGAAATTTTAGGACAAATGCTCGAACTGGCAACTCCGGCACTCCCGTACAATCTTAACGAGCAATCTGGATAAACATCTTCAATGCTGCTTTTGAGAAGGAGACGGGTTGCTAAAGCCTCTATAATAAGTAGCCATAGAGATGCCGACAACTTCCCCTGTCGATAGCGAATAAGGAGAAAAAAACCCAGTGTTTGTCCTCAAAGGTTACGAGTATTTTCTAGGATTTCTGCTTGCTTGCAGTTTAGTACCAATCCTATCCCTAACTGCCTCCAAAGTCCTGCGGCCTAGTGGTGGTGGTCCGGAAAGACGCACCACCTATGAATCGGGGATGGAACCGATCGGCGGTGCTTGGATTCAGTTTAACATTCGTTATTATATGTTTGCCCTCGTTTTCGTGGTTTTTGACGTGGAAACCGTCTTTCTCTACCCTTGGGCAGTAGCTTTCAATCAATTGGGCCTATTAGCTTTTGTAGAAGCACTGATCTTTATTGCTATCCTTGTGGTTGCTCTCGTCTATGCTTGGCGAAAAGGAGCCTTAGAATGGTCATAACGGCCATAATTTTCCTTATTTTTGACTTTTCATAAGAGGATAACCCGATGAGTCCCAACCCTACCAGCGAATTTAAGCAAATTATCGAACAACAAAGCGAAAAAATCCTCAATCCCATCGAACGCACCAAAGTTACCCAGGATTTATCGGAAAATGTCATCCTCACCACCGTTGATGACCTGTATAACTGGGCGCGTTTGTCAAGTCTTTGGCCGATGCTATACGGTACAGCTTGCTGTTTTATCGAGTTCGCAGCCTTGATTGGTTCCCGTTTTGATTTCGATCGCTTTGGTTTAGTTCCCCGTTCTAGTCCCCGACAAGCCGATTTAATCATCACTGCCGGTACAATCACCATGAAAATGGCCCCCGCTTTGGTGCGTCTGTATGAAGAAATGCCGGAACCTAAATACGTTATCGCCATGGGTGCCTGTACGATTACGGGGGGAATGTTCAGCAGTGACTCCACCACTGCGGTTAGAGGGGTAGATAAACTTATCCCCGTGGATGTCTATATACCCGGTTGTCCCCCCCGTCCGGAAGCGATTATCGACGCGATTATTAAACTGCGGAAAAAAGTCGCTAACGAATCTATTCAAGAACGCGGGACTGTCCTCCAGCAAACCAATCGTTATTACAGCACTACCCACAAAATGCAGGCCACGGAACCGATTCTTACCGGTAAATATCTGCAATCGGCCACCCGTCAAGCACCTCCGAAAGAGTTGCTAGAAGCCACCGGTATGCCTGTTCCCCCCGCTCTTTTGACCACGAAACAAAAGGAAGAAATCTAAATGACTGAAGAAACCACAGCTATTGTGCAAGCTGGCCCCACTTCGATTTGGTTAAGTGAAAATGGTTTTGAGCATCAAGCTTTAGAAGCTGACCATAGTGGCGTGGAATTGATTAAAGTAGAAGCAGACTTTTTAATTCCTCTGGCCACTGCTTTATACGCTTATGGCTTTAATTATCTCCAATGTCAGGGCGCTTACGATTTGGGACCGGGGACAGAATTAGTTAGTTTCTATCATCTGGTCAAAGTAACCGATAATGTCGATAGTCCCGTGGAAGTGCGCTTAAAAGTCTTTCTTCCCAGAGATAATCCCAGGGTTGCTTCGGTTTACTGGATTTGGAAAGCAGCTGACTGGCAAGAACGAGAAAGTTATGATATGTTCGGCATTATTTATGAAGGACATCCCAACTTGAAACGGATTTTAATGCCGGAAGATTGGGTCGGTTGGCCCCTACGCAAAGATTACGTTTCTCCCGAATTCTACGAACTACAGGACGCTTACTAAGTCGAGAAATTAATCACTAATATCGGGTTAGAAGATATTTCTAGCCCGATTTTTTTGAGATTTAGGGACAAGATAAGCTATTGGGTATTTAGTCGGTTAAATCTACATTTCGTAGCCAAACTTATTGGCATCTACTTCTTGTAAATTAATATCGATTAAACCGTATTCTGACCAGCGTTGGGAAACCTTGACCGCCATGGCAGGATCCGACTCCAAAGGTTCCCCCCATTCGTGGTCGGTTTCGGGATACATTTTAGTGGTGGCATCAATTCCCATTCTCCCCCCCAAACCGACCTTTTCGCTGGCAAAATCGAGGCTATCAAAGGGGGTTTCCGGGAGAATAAACACATCGCGAACCGGATCCACTTTAGAACTAATTGCCCAAACCACTTGCCGGGGGTCGCGAATATTAATCTCCTTATCGACGACGATGACAAATTTAGTATAGGTGAACTGGGGTAAGGCACTCCAAAAAGCTAAGGCCGCTCGCCGCGCTTGCCCTGGATAGGCTTTATCAATGGAGATAATCGCCGCTTTATAGCTTAAAGCTTCCATCGGTAGGAAAAAATCCCTGATTTCTGACACCTGTTGCCGTAAAATCGGTGTATAAATACGATTAAGTGCGATCGCCATCATCGCTTCTTCCTTGGGAGGACGACCGCTAAAAGTGGTTAAATAAATGGGGTCGCGACGATGGGTCATGCAGTGGAAATGAATCAGGGGTGAATCTTCCACACCGCCATAGTAACCCATGTGATCACCAAAGGGTCCATCTGGCAATACCTCTCCGGGGGTAATTGTTCCTTCCAGGACGATTTCTGCGTCGGCCGGCACTTGCAAATCGAGGGTTTTACACTTGGCTAACTGTACCCCAGAACCGCCGTACAATCCCGCAAACAGCCATTCTGACAGATCTACGGGTATAGGAGTGGCGGCGGCCATGATAATCAGAGGATCGACCCCTAAAGCGATGGCTATTTCCAATTTTTTGCCCATTTGTGCCGCTTTTCGCAGGTGACGCGCCCCACCGCGCACGGATAACCAGTGGACGGTCATGGTATTGTGAGACTGTAGCTGTAAGCGATAGACACCGACGTTAGGGGTTCCCGTTTCGCAATCTTTAGTAATTACTAGCCCTAGGGTGATAATCTGACCTGCATCGCCCGAATAGGGACGAATCATCGGAATTTTCTTTAAATCTACTTCATCCCCCTCTAAAATCACCTGTTGACAGGCAGGGAAAAAGTTACGGTTGGGTTTGGCTTTCAGGACATCAAATAAAACTTTACCAAAATCGATCGCTTGGGAGAGTTTTTTCGGGGGTTTCGGTTGTTGCAACAGGGCGAGTTTTTTGCCTAAATCTTCCAATTCTTCGGGTTTATTCAGGTTCATCGCCCAACAGATGCGTTCTACCGTTCCCATCAGGTTAATAGCGACGGGAAACTCTGCTCCTTGCACGTTTTCAAACAGTAGGGCCGGTCCCCCCACCTGTAGCATCCGATTAGCGATCTCGGCAATTTCTAAATCGGCAGAGACCGATGCACTAATGCGGCGTAATTGCCCACGCTCTTCTAAAAGCTTAATAAATCCTCGTAAGTCTCTAGCCATGATGAAGAAATGTAAATAAATCCCTCTCTCTATTATCTCTTAGGGCGGCAGTTTCCGTCAGGGATAGTCACCGTTTTGAGAGTTTGAGGCTATTCTCGTCTAGAATTAAGTAAAAAAATCCCCATCTCGCCAGCTTCATTCCTACGCCTAAATTTATGCTTATCCAGCCCAGAGGTCAACATGATTAAGGATATTGAAATTAGTAATTTTAGATGTTTTGAGCATACCAAAATTGAAGGTTTTGAGCGAGTTAATTTAATTGGTGGTAAAAACAATTCAGGGAAAACTGCCTTGTTAGAGGCAATATTTTTGTATAGTTATCCCTATCCAAATACTATTCATGAAGTCAGAGAATCTATTCGCAAGGAATCTTTAGCCGTTGTTCAGGCTGTTCCCAAAAATGCTTGGGATAATTTATTATTCAATCTTGATAGAGAAAATATTATTGAGTTAAAAGGCTCCCAATCTAATCAAGGGGATAAATTGGTAAAAATATCGATTTCCGATTCTCTTCAAGATACTGTTCTAGGCATCTCTGAAGATTGGCAAAAATTATATGATTTTATCGCTAAAAATAAATCAGTTATTTCTATCTTAAATATTCACACAAGTTTTGACCTCAAGAATGACTCAAAAGATAGTCAAATGAACTATTTTTTAATTGCTAGTTCTGAGGGAATACTAGCTTTACCTAATGCGGGTGATGAGCAACCAGTAATCATTGATGCATCTGTCAATAAATCTTTGGAAGAATTGAGCGAGTCCTATACTAAAATAGCTTTTAATGAACAGGAAGAAGAAGTGCTAAAAGCCTTGCAAATACTTGATCCTTCTATTAAAAAGATAGAAAGTTTTTTTCTGGGCGAACCAAATTTATACCTGAAAAGAAAAGAGAGAAAACGCCTACCCATATCTCTGTTTGGTGAAGCTATTAATCGTCTGATAGAGATGATTTTTGCTCTACTCATCAATCCTAAAAAAATTATTTTTATCGATGAAATAGAAAATGGTCTTCACTATACTGCTTACCCAGATATTTGGAAAACTTTATTCCGATTAGCTATCGAACTAGATAGCCAAATTTTTGCCACAACCCACAGTTTAGAGATGATCCAAGCTTTTGCCGATGTGGGGTTAGAATATTATCCAGAACAGGGGGCCTATTTTGAACTAGCAAGGAGTCCCAGAACTGATAAAATTATCGGTATTAAAAGTGAATTAGATATCTTAGATTATGCTCTCAAGCACAATGATCGAATCAGAGGTGAGTAGAATCGTGGCTAATGTAATAATTGTTGAAAGTCAAGATGATGTGGCTTTTTTACGAGCTATTATTGAGCATATTAATGAATCGAATCATTTAACGATAACTATTGTTGAATTTTATATTCTAGACGGAATAGAACGAGAAAATTATCGTAGCCTTGAACAACGACTGAAACGACTTAATAACACCCTGCTCAAAGATGATATTCAAAAGATAGGTATTGTTTTAGATTTAGACGAACAAACCAGACAAGAAAGACTTGCTCTGGTTAGTCAATGTATTCAAAGAGTTTTTAGAGAAGCAGTCAGGATAGATGATACCCAAAAGCTATTTCAATTAAATGCTTCTACGAATACTCAAATAGGTTGTCATTTTCTTCATGTTAATGAACAGGGGGAACTAGAGACAGTGTTGAGAGAAATTAAAACCCAAGATTCTCCCCATGCTGATTGTGTAGAAGCTTGGCGATTCTGTCTTGCACAAAAAAATATTGATATAAATCGTAAAAAAATTGATAAATTGTGGATTCAAAACTATATCAGGGAAGATACACCATCACAGAATGAAAAAAGAGAGGCTAAGAAATATTGTAATTTATCCCATGCTTTAACCAAAAAAGACATTTGGAACTTTGAGCATGAGGTATTAAATGAACTCAAAGAATTTTTACAACTATTTGCTGTCTAATCAAAAATCCCCCTAGAAATCTAGAGGGATCGAGGGATATATGCAGTGCAATTTAGAAGTAAATTGTGCCACCCCAGCGCTCGTCTAGACGGGGAGCAACCAACATATAAGCGGCGACGTTATACACATCATCTTCGGTCAGATTGCGTAATTCTGGGAAGAGATCGGGACGGCTAACATTGGGATGGAGTTCGCTCAGATCATCTTCACCATCGTAACTGGTGGGATGTTCTAGATAATCAATCAATGCTAACAGATTATCTCTGGGGGGTTCCGCTTTTGCTAGATCGGCCAGACCCAAACTGACGTTATTATTAGTTTTGGTTTTACCTTGCAGGTGACACTTAGTACAATTGGCGATAAAAAGTTTCTGTCCTTCCGTCGCTTGTTCAGAAGTCAAAGTCACCGATTTCCCCGCATCATTGAGGGTGATGGTGAGGGTTTCTTCATCGAGTTCTAAGGCACTAGCGCCGTTAAGATTGAATTGTAATACAAAAAAAACTACAGCGATCGCTGCCACAATCAAACGTTTGATCATTGTTCTCCTACTCGCAATTGTTCCAAGAAAGGGAATTTTAAGGTGACTAAAAAATTTTCTCCTCTGGGAGGGTATCGATCGATTCTAAGTGATCACGGACACCGAGAAGATCCCAGTGGGGAATAAAGTCAAGGGGACGTTTCCGTTTTAGAGGCGGTTACTCCTGAGCGTTGGGATAAAATCAGTGAGATAATTGCTTTAGCATCTTCTAGGGCGAGATTAGTCTGCCGATCTTTATAGGAGATGCCTAATTGGTCGCAAAGTGACAACACAGATTCATCGGCCAGACCGTACTCTGCCGCAATATCAGCGATCGATAGATCAGCAAAACCCATAGTCTAACGCACCCACCAAGGATAGAGAATACTTATTAGTTACCATAATTATCATGCCATTGCCGGGGACATTCTTAACAGTGATCAGTGATCAGTGATCGAGAGTCAGTTATCAGATGTGAGTTTTCAGTTCACTGATTACTGTTTACTGATCACTGAAAAAAGCTCCCACCCCCCATCACCCCACACCCCATCACCCCATCACCCCACACCCTCAAAATTCCCTAATTTTCCCGACTTTTGCCTTTTTATTCCCTAAGATAGAGACTTGTGTAAACAAATTTAATTAAAATCGCAAAAAACCTGAAAAAATACTAAAATGTGATTAAGAATGTTATTTTTAGCGTTGTAAGGCTAAATCTTTCTCGATAACATTGTAATCATACCTCAACACTCTTTTGTACAAAGGACTGCACCTTTGTTAACTTATGGATATACAACTGATCAACATCGGCTTCGGTAATATTGTTTCCGCTAATCGGGTTATCGCCATCGTTAGCCCAGAATCGGCTCCTATCAAACGCATCATCAGTGATGCTCGGGATAAAGGCTGTTTAATCGATGCTACCTATGGAAGACGGACTCGTGCGGTGATCATCACCGATTCTAGTCATGTAGTGCTGTCGGCCATTCAACCAGAAACCGTGGCTCACCGTTTCGTGGTCAACAAGGAAGCGCCTGTTAATAGTAGCAACTAAGTTATTAACCCCATGCAACCCGGTCAATTAATTGTCATTACCGGCCCTAGCGGTGTGGGCAAGGGTACGCTAGTCCGGCATTTACTAACTCGTTTCCCTAACCTCTACCTGTCCGTATCCGCTACTACGCGCCCACCTCGACCGGGTGAAATTGAGGGGGAAGATTACTACTTTCTCGACCGTCCCAGTTTCGAGGAGAAAATGGCAGCCGGAGAATTTCTAGAATCGGCCGAATACGCGGGCAACTACTATGGGACACCCCAATCAGCGATCGCCGCTCAATTAGCAACAGGCCAGACCGTAATTCTAGAAATCGAATTAGAGGGGGCCAGACAGGTCTGTCAAAGCTTCCCCGAAGCGAGGAGAATCTTTATCCTACCCCCCAGTTTCGAGGAATTAGAACGTCGTTTGCGCGACCGGGGCAAAGATAGCGAAATAGCGATCGCCCGTCGTCTAGAGCGCGCCCGAGAAGAATTGGCCGCCAGCGAGGAATTCCCCGCTCAAATCGTCAACGATGACCTAGAAACCGCCCTAGATGCCATCGAGAAGATTATTTTTAGCCGTTAGCCATCAAGGGGCAGCAGCCAGTGGTCGGTCGTCAGCCTTGAATCAGTTATCGGTTATCAGATGTGAGTTTTCAGTTCACTGATTACTGTTGACTGTTCACTGAAAATACTTCCCCTATCCCCTAATCCCTATCCCCCATTCCCTAAGTTACCTAAAATATCGGATGAATACCCCCGCTACATTTTTCGATAAGATACTCACAAAAATTAGCGGGGGATGAAATCCGACCAGAATATCAATGACCCTGAGCGAAGTCGAAGGGTCAGCAACGGAGCATCGGTTTAATTCCACCATCTGTGGACAAACTGTGTTATAATCTACTTAACCAATGGTCGAGAATTGTTAGATGCTAGTCGTAGAAGCAAAGCTAAAAAACGGGACACTAGAGCAATATCACCGGCTTGATGAAGCAATTAGAACATCTCAGTTTGTGCGTAACTCTTGTGTTCGTTATTGGATGGACAATCAAGGGACAACCCGCAATGATCTCCAAAAACTTTGTGCGGTACTAGCTAACAATAAAGAGACACCTTGGGTTAATAAATTAAACTCTCAAGCTCGTCAATCGGCTGCTGATAGAGCCTGGCAATCAATTACTAGGTTTTACCATAATTGTCATGCTAAGATACCGGGAAAAAAGGGGTTTCCTCGGTTCAAAAAACATAACCGTTCGGTTGAGTATAAACTAACGGGCTACAAACTATCTGATAATCGACGTAAAATCAGATTTACCGATGGCTTTAAAGCAGGAGAATTTGATTTATGGTGTAGTCAAAAAACCTTAGTTTATTATTCAGAACAACAGATTAAACGGGTAAGAGTTGTTAGACGTGCTGACGGTTATTATTGCCAGTTTTTGATTGACGTAGAACGGCAAGAATACCATAAACCAACGGGACAAATAACAGGAATTGACTTAGGGTTAAAGGAATTTTATACCGATGCACAAGGGAATACTGTAGAGAATCCACGTTATTTAAGCAAGTCAGAAAAAAGACTTAAAAAAGCACAAAGACGGTTATCCAAAAAGTTTCGTCAAGGAAAAAAACAGTCTAAAAACTATCACAAGCAACGGATAAAAGTAGCTAGGCTTCATCTTAAAGTATCAAGACAACGTAAAGACAAAGCAATTAAAGACGCTTTGGCGTTAGTCCAGTCTAATGATCTGGTAGTCTATGAAGCTTTAAAGGTAAGAAACTTAGTCAAAAACCGTAAGCTGTCTAAGTCGATTTCTGATGCTTCTTGGTATCAATTCACCGAATGGTTGAATTATTTTGCTAAGATTTATCGGATTGTTTGTGTTGCTGTTCCTCCCCATTTCACGACTCAAGATTGTTCAGTTTGTGGTACTAGAGTTCAAAAAACATTAAGCACTAGAACTCATCAATGTCCTAACTGTAAAACAATCTTAGATAGGGATCATAATGCAGCAATAAATATTCTTAAAAAAGGGTTGCAATATTTGGGAAATCATCTCAACGGTACTGTTGGGCAAACAGAAACCGACCCAAACGCCTTGGGAGAGTCCGGTCTCTGGATTTTCAGTGGAGACATTGAGAATCTAAGCTGTCTCGTTGAACAAGGAATTTCCGATAGTGATAGGTCAAGAATCCCCCGTCACAGCGTAGCTTGACGGTGGGAGTATGTCAAAATCAAAAAACTAACCGCAGCAGCAAGACAAGAAAGCGCAATGATTCCTACCGTTATTGAAACCACAGGCCGGGGCGAACGCGCCTTCGATATCTACTCCCGACTACTCCGGGAAAGAATCGTCTTTTTGGGACAAGAAGTAACCAGCGACCTAGCTAACCTAATCGTCGCCCAATTACTCTTTCTAGAAGCAGAAGACCCCGAAAAAGATATTTACTTGTATATCAACTCCCCCGGGGGTTCCGTTTCGGCCGGATTAGGGATTTTTGACACCATGAATCAAATCCGTCCCGATGTCAGCACCATTTGTATTGGTTTAGCTGCCAGTATGGGGGCTTTTCTCCTCAGTGCCGGCAAACCGGGCAAAAGAATGAGCCTACCCAACTCGCGGATCATGATTCACCAACCCCTCGGCGGCGCCCAAGGTCAGGCCACCGATATCGAAATTCAGGCCAAAGAAATTCTCTATCTCAAACAATTACTCAATGAACACCTAGCTAGTCATACGGGTAAACCTCTCGACCTCATCGCCGAGGATACGGAAAGGGATTTCTTTATGTCCGCCGAAGAGGCTCTAGACTATGGTTTAATCGATCAGGTGATCGATCGCAGTCCTTCCGCTTCTAACCCTCCCAGTAAATAGTTATGATTGGGTAGGCTCTGTCTACCCAGATTTTTGTAAATATTTAGTAGGCGGAAATTAATCATCGATCGTCGTTATTAATATTAAATAACAATGAAAAGTTCTAGCGGATTGGGTTAAGATCGAGACGTAACCCGAAGAAAATTGCAACAGGAATCGGTAGAAACCCCCCGGTGGGTTATAAAAGGAAATTTTTTTACTGGCAATCCCTATGAACTATCATCCACCCTCACAGCCCCTGCCCGCCCCCTGTATTATTGATTCTGGCGTGGTCATCGCTAAAGAAGATATGCGTCGTCTCCTCGATGATCTCGGACGAGTTCGCTACATCCATAGTCTCGAAGGAGTGATTCAGAGTGAAGGGGAGGGATGGATAGTGGAAGTTTTCGCCGATTATCAGCAAAGCACCCTAGTTGCTAACTACAGTCTTTATCTCAATACCTATAGCTTCGATTGTCTGCGTTTAACCCGCTCTCCCGACGGTGAAACCTATTTTGATCTGATCCAAGACAATCGGCAATTACGGCTAATTCCCCTGAGTAATCCACTCCAAGACCCCGATATGAAAGCCCGTCTCAATGCCGATACCCTCGAAGTTCAAGGGGTGACAGAGGGGCTACAAGCTAGATAGAGCGGGGGGTCTAGCCAAACGACCCCCTAAAGAAATAGAGTGGTTAGGACAACCACTCAAAATTTTAAAATGTTACCT
>NZ_JACJSW010000043.1:0-4980 GCF_014698375.1 Microcystis flos-aquae FACHB-1344
CTAGGAGCAGATTTTTATTTTGCTACTCCTTATCATTCGTGGGAGAGGGGATTAAACGAGCAGACCAAGGGACTGTTAAGACAATTTTTCCCCAAGGGAACGAATTTTAAAATCGTTAAGCCAGAGGAGGTGGAAAGAGCCGTAAACTTAATTAACAATCGTCCTCGAAAATGTCTTGACTATCAGACCCCCAATGAGGTATTCTATAAAGGTAGATCAGATAGTGATGCAATTCAGACTTGAATCGGCCATTATAATCTTTTAGCGGGACGAGTTTGGATTTTTGTTCTCTTGGTCATTACTTTTGCTCCTTTGCTATTTTATCAACTTTTTTCTTAATTATGAAAGCTATTATCATTAATCGCTATGGCGATAGTAATGTTCTCCAATACACAGACATAGAAAAGCCAATTCCCCAAGGGAAAGAAGTCTTAATTAAGATTATGGCAGCGGGAATTAATCCGATTGATTGGAAGATTCGTCGGGGAATGCTCAAAATAGCCACAGGTAATAAATTTCCCCTGCAATTAGGTTTTGATTATGGGGGAATTATCGTTGAAAAAGGTAGTCAGGTGGAACAATTCCAGAGCGGAGATGAGGTTTTTGGTTTTCTCAATCAATTGCCTGGTAGAACCTATGCCGAATATGCAATTATTCCCGCTTCCCTGTTAGTTAAAAAACCGCATAATCAGAGTTTTATTGAAGCTGCCGCCACTCCTTTAGCTGCTTCTACCGCTTTGCAAGTCTTGCGAGATTTTGGCAATATTCAAGCAGGAAATCGGATTTTAGTTAATGGTGCATCGGGAGGAGTGGGTAGCTTTGCCGTGCAGATAGGGAAAATTTTCTCCGCGCAAGTAGATGGAGTTTGTAGTAGTAAAAATATCGATTATGTCACCTCTTTAGGAGCAGATAAAGTTATCGATTATACCCAAGAAGATTGGAGAAAAACTGAGCAGAAATATGATATAATCTTCGATGCTGTGGCTAAGTCTTCTTTTTGGCACTGTCGTCAGCTTTTAAAACCCCAAGGCACCTATATAACCACCCTCCCAAATCCCGGAATTATCCTCTTAAATTATCTCGGTGCTTGGTTGCCCCAAAAAGGGAAACTGATATTTTCTGCTCAAGCACAAGCGTCCGACTGGCAATTTCTCAAAGAAGCGATCGAATCGGGTAAATTAACTGTTAGAATCGATCGCACCTATACTTTTTCCCAGGTGGCAGCAGCTCATAATTATAGTGAATCGGAAAGAGTGCGCGGAAAAATAGTCTTGATCCCGGATTAAGGATAAATAGTTAGGGATTTTCCCGGTTTTTTGGGGAACGAGTAAATAGTTTTAAGTAGGTAGAAACAGAGAATTCCTTAATTGGAAAGGTGATAAAAGTCAAGGGATTAATAGTAATAATAATATTGCGGCTATCCCTTTGTACCGCCTTGATAATCTGTTTAGCCACCCAATCGGCGGACATAATACCCACAGGATTTAAATTACTCTTAAAAGGGCCAAGAATTAGCTTTCTCACCACACAGGGGGCATCTAAACGACGCAGGGTAATCATATCACCGATCGCTCGTTTACTGAGTTCGTAGAGGGGACTAAAGGCAGGATTAACCTCCGCTTCCGAGGTATTCACCCAGACTTCCTTGCGCGCAATTTGCTCGTTAGTGCGGACAGTTTTGAAGAATAATTCCATTAAACGCCAGACGGAAAAAGTATTCACTTCGTAGGCTAATTCGATCGCTTCTGGGGTTCTTTGGCCGTGGACATTAACGCCATGATTTAAAATCAGTATATCTACAGACTTAAATAGGTTCTCAAGTTGCGTTTCTTCACCGATTTGCCATTTTACGGTTTTTACGGGTACTGATTCGCCGTTAATTTCAAGAGCGATCGCATTCTCCCCGGAAGTGAGCGCGATCACCTTGGCTCCCTTCAGTTGTAGGTACTTTAACAGCGATCGCCCTAAGGTTCCATTCGCTCCAGTAATGGCGATCGTTTTACCCTTGAGAGAAAGTGCCGTCCCCATCAATTTATCCATAAAGGTGAAAGTGCCACAATAATAAGCCTTTTGGTTATCAAAATGGTGTCGCCAGTGGTAGGTACGATTAACGCGCCATTGAGCGGGGAAACTCTCAAATTGCCCCGGACGATGGGTTAAATCGGTTAATTCCTCCAGATTAGCGATACCTAAACCTCGACCGATCGCCGTGCTGAGAAAAGCCAAAGTATAAAGGGAGCCTAACCAACCCAACCAAGGGCGATCGAACCCCCAAGAGTAGGCCAGTAGTACGGGTAAAACACTGGCAGCCAACATAAACAAGGCCTCCGGTACATCATTGTACCAGTGCGCCCGACGATAAATTTCCTCGCTCATTACCGACAGATCGGGACGAAAAACCCGATGATGCCAGACGTGCAGACGATAAAGGGGCTGCCAATGGTGGGCTAGAGCATGATAGCAATCACGCACGATCTCCACCCAAATAATTGAGCCACAAATCAGTCCGACACAGAGGAGCAGGTTTGACATAGGGGATAAATGTTAAATTTTCTCAACGAATGTAAACAAAGCAATCTTAACCGAAAAAGCGCATTTATCGGGCAAAAAAAACCAATAGCCTGAAAACCTAGGGTTTCTTTCCCGAAAAAACTTAAGATTCTGTTAAAAATTTTAACAATTTTCGGTAAAATAAAGCAAGAAACAAGCGTCTACTGGAACAGTTACTTAACCTGAGTCGATTATGGCAGAAAATTATTGGTCGCGAGAGGATGATAACGAAGAATTAGACCCGATTGGTTCCCTCCTATCTGACTGGTCCGATCCCGAAGATGAGGAGGACGAATTTAGGAGCGAAATTTTTCAAGGCCGATCGGGACGCAGACAGAAAGCGGCTTTTAGCCTCATGGCGATCTGGACAATAATTATCGGACTTCATTGGCTGAGTTGGGGTTATTGGGCAATTATCGCCCTAACTATGGTACTATCGGGACAAGCTTTGCGGCTGCTGTTCACGAAACCAGAAACGCCCCCAATTCCTTTACTGGATCAGGATTTAACCTCTGTCCCTAGGGTGTCCCTCTTAGTAGCGGCCAAAAATGAAGAAACCGTAATCACGAAACTGGTTAATTATCTCTGTCATCTAGACTATCCCCAAGATAAGTTAGAAGTTTGGATCGTCGATGACTATAGTACCGATAACACGGGTGCGATTCTCGATCGCCTTGCTTTAGAATATCCCCAATTACAAATTCTCCATCGTCCTGCTAATGCCGGAGGTGGCAAATCCGGCGCCTTGAATCAGGTTTTATCCCTGACTAACGGGGAAATTATCGGTGTATTCGATGCGGATGCGGGATTATCCTCCGATTTACTGCGTCATGTGGTCCCGATGTTCGACGATCGAGAAGTGGGTGCGGTACAGGTGCGAAAAGCGATCGCCAATGCTGCCGAAAACTTCTGGACAAAAGGACAAGCGGTAGAAATGATCTTTGATAGCTGTTTCCAACAGCAACGGATCGCGGTGGGAGGGATCGGAGAATTGCGCGGAAATGGTCAATTTGTCCGTCGTAGTGCCTTAAATCGTTGCGGGGGTTGGAATGAACAGACGATCACCGACGATCTTGATTTAACTATTCGTCTCCATATCGATAATTGGAAAATTAATATCTTAAATTTTCCCGCAGTAGCGGAAGAAGGGGTGACAACTGCGATCGCTTTATGGCATCAGCGCAATCGCTGGGCCGAAGGTGGTTTTCAGCGTTATCTCGACTATTGGAAAGCAATTTTAAAGTCTCCCATGCCTTGGCCGAAAAAGTTTGATTTAATTGCTTTTTTGATCGTTCAATATATCTTACCTGCGGCCGCTATTCCCGATCTTTTAATCACTATTACCCAGCATCAAGCTCCGATTTTAACTCCTTTAACTGGTTTGGCTCTTTCCCTTTCTCTCTGGGGTATGGTGACAGGATTAATCCGAGTTAATACGGGTAAAAAATTCACTTTTGCTCTTGGTTTGGACATCCTTGCTCAAACCATTCGTGGCATGATTTATATGATGCACTGGTTTATTATTATTCCCAGTGTCAGCCTGCGGATGGCTTTGCGTCCTAAACGTTTAAAATGGGTGAAAACCGTTCATCTGGGTGAACATCTCAGCGCCGAAGTTTAATTTTCGAGGATAGACTCCAAAAACTTTGGCCTTATCAGGCTCGAAATCCCCTGTCAGTCAAGGTTACAGCCTTTGGAAACCCCTTTGGGAAAAATTTCCAATTTCCTTAATCATGCTTGCTGCCAATAATGTGTTAATTTAGATACAGAATTGAATTCCGTGACAGCACTGGGGTGGCGAAAAGCGCTCGCTCCAGTTTTTTTTGTGATCGGTTAGTGGAATGTCTGCGCTTGTTAATTACTTTAAGGTTAAATCCTGCAAAAATGCCATTAATTTCCGGATTTATTGATACATATCTCAATCTAAATCCAGTCGAAGAGAGACAATTTCAAGAAGAGATTAGCACATTTAGTCAACCCGTACAGGAGGGAGTTATGCAAATTACTACCAGTTGGATGCGTCAAGGTATTGAACAAGGTATTGAACAAGGTATCGAACGCGAAAAGACATTGATTCTTCGTCAACTTAAACGAAAGTTAGGGGAGATTAATCCTTCATTAGAAACTAAAATTATGGAGTTAAGTATTGATGATGTCGAAGCATTAGCAGAAGCTTTATTCGATTTCTCTACGGTTGAAGATTTAATCAATTGGTTAAATACTTTAACTGCCTAGTTTTGACGTTAGCGATCGCATATTCGCAACAAATGAGAAAACGGGTTTCTTTAGACCTCTTGCATAATTTTTTTATGGTATGATGGAGGGTTTTGCTTTTTTCTCAATTCTTAGATTGAAGTGGAAAAAAGAATAAAATGTGATCTTAGGTCAGGAAATCATCTATAATTTTGCTATGTTTATTAGCAAAATTAT